>JARFPW010000229.1 GCA_029288095.1 Gemmatimonadota bacterium | reverse complement strand
TGGCTGGACCGCCCGGTGTCTGGCCTCGATCGTCACCTCGGAACTGGGCGATCCGGCCCTTCTCGACGCCCCGCAGGACGATCCGGAGCATCCCGGCAGGCGGCGGCAGGCCGTCGGACCGCCCGCGCTGCTGCTGATACTGGCCGGCAACGTCCCTGGCATCGCTGTCACCGCCGTGCTGCGCGGGCTGCTCGCTCGTTCCGCCGTCCTCTGCAAGGTGTCCCGAGACGAGCCGGATCTAGTTGGATTGTTTGCCCGCGCGCTCGCAGAAGAGGACCCGGCCCTCGCAGATACGATCGCCGCCACGTGGTGGCCGGCTGAAAACCCCGGGCCGGCAGCGTCCACGTGGACTAAGCATTGCGGTAAAGTGATCGTGTATGGGGGAGCGGAAGCTGTACGCGGTATCCGGAAGGCGACGCCACCTGAAATCCCCTTGATAGAATACGGGCCACGGCTCGGAATCGCCTGTCTGGGAGAGTCCGTATCCGATGAGGAGCTCGCGGGCCTCGCGGCGGACGTCTGTGCCTACGACCAGGCCGGATGCGTGTCTCCACGCTTGGTGTATTTGCTTAGTGATTCCCGAAACGAGGCTTCTGAACCGGCTTCAGCGCGCGTCATCGAACGCTTAGCGGAAGCGCTTGGTACAAAATCAGCAGCGTCTCCAGGTGTGCCCCCCTCTGATTCCGAGGCAGTCGCGATTCGAGCCGCTCGGGCCCGGTTTCAGTTTGCGGGAGACGATGGAGGCCTGGCGCTGGGCGCCGACGACCTGAGCTGGACATTGCTGTACCGAAGCACCGTGGGCAGCCACAGCGAGAGCCTTCCGCGGACGCTGTGGGTGTATGGGATTTCAGAGGCTGATGATCTTCGGGGCCTCGGCGAGGTATTCGAGGGTCGGGTACAGGCGGTGGGGGTGGCCGGACTGCGGCAGGCCGACAGGCACGCCATCGAGGCACTGGCCGTGGAGTGGAGCGCCAGCCGTGTCGTCCCAGTCGGGGAAATGGCCTGGCCGCCCTTCGACTGGCGGCATGACGGACACATGCAGTTGATGCCGCTGCTGAACTGGACGGACTTCGAATAGAGGCGGTTTTTGGACGGCCCGTGTGCCGGTTCGTAGTTTACGGCCTCTAATTGTACAGGTGTACAGGTTGAACATGGGGAGGGGCGGATGAGCAATCTTGATGCGGTGTTGATGAATATTCGGACTGTGGTCGCGGGCGTGGTCGGTGCGCTCCTCTTCCTGAGCGTACCCACGACCGTCGAGGCACAGGAAACCGCTGTGCCCGCCCTCGGTGACGGCCTGGTCTCCGAGGCGCCGGTTTTCCCCGTCGTACAGCCGCCGGGAGCCTACGTCCGGGCCCTCGAGGCCGGTACTCGATCAGCCGACGGCCGACCCGGTCCGAATTACTGGACACAGCGGGTCGACTATTCGATCGACGTCGAACTCGATCCGGCTTCGGCCCACATCGCCGGTACCGAGACCATCACGATCCACAACAACTCGCCCGTTGCGATGCCCACGGTGGCCCTGCGGCTGTACCAGAACGTGTTCGCCGAAGGCGTCGAGCGGAATCGGACAGTTCAACTGACAGGTGGCATGGAAGTGTCGCGGATCGCCGCCAACGGGACAGAACTCAGCGAGGCTACGCGGCAGACGTTCAACCGTGACGGCGGCTTTCTCATGCTCGGTACCCTCGTCGCCATCCGGCCGAGCGAGCCCCTGGCGGCGGGGGATCAACTGGAGCTGGAGGTCGACTGGTCATTCGTAGTGTCCGGGGGCGGCGGTTTCCGCAACGGACATCTGGACAACGAAGTATTCAACATCGCGCAATGGTATCCGCAGGTCGTCGTGCACGACGACGTGTTCGGGCTTGATTTCGAGCCTTATCTCGGCGACGGCGAGTTCTACGTCGATTACGGTGATTTCGAGGTGAACGTGACGGTTCCGGAGCAGTGGGTCGTCGTGGGAACAGGAACACTCATCAATCCGGGCGAAGTGCTGAGGCCCGAACAGTCAGCACTGCTGGCGTCGGCGCCGGCGCTGGACACGCTCGTGCATATCGTCACCGCTGCCGATATCGCCGACGGCACAGTGACGCGAGCCGCGGGCGATGGTTTGCACACGTGGCGGTTCGAGGCCGACAACGTGCGCGACTTCGCGTGGGCCGCGTCCAGCAAGTACGCCTGGGATGCTACCGGAGCCGAAACAGGCAGCGAGCGGGGCAGGGCGCTCATCCAGGGCGTGTACGACCCGGAGGTCACGACGTGGGCCCAATCCGCGCCCATGGGCAAGAAGGCCATCGAGTTCTTCAGCGACTACCTGTATCCGTATCCCTATCCCTCGGCGACCGTCGCGTATGGTCCGCCCCAGGTCGGCGGCATGGAGTACCCGATGATCACGTTCATCAACCGGCGCGATAATCCGCGGTCGCTGAACGGCGTGACCACCCATGAGTTGAGCCACTTCTGGGTGCCGATGATCGTGGGGACCAAGGAAAACGCCTATGCCTGGATGGACGAGGGGTTCACGACCTTCAATACGGCTCTGGCGATGGACGACTACTACGCGGCCGACGAAGAGCGCCGACCGGGACGCGCCGGATCGATGGCCGGATACCTGCGGGCGGCCCAGGCCGAGGTGGAGGTCCCGATCATGTGGCACACCGACTTCGCCCCGAACGGGTTCGGACGCGGTGTCGCCGCCTACTCGAAGCCCGGCATGCTGATGCACACGCTGCGTCACATGATGGGCGAGGATGCGTTCGACGCGGCATACCGGGATTACATCGAGACCTGGGCCTACAAGCATCCCATGCCGTGGGACTTCTTCGCGATGATGGAAGAGGCGGCCGGTACGGACCTGGATTGGTTCTGGCAGTCTTGGTACTACGAGACCGTGACGCTGGACCAGGCTGTCGAGGCGGTGAGTGACGTGGAGGGCGGCGTCGAGGTTACGGTGTCGAACAACCGCGGCGGCGTCATGCCGGTGGAGCTGCACCTCGAACTGGAAAGCGGCGCGACGATCGTGGATGTGTGGCCGGCTGCCGTGTGGGCAGGTACGCGCGAAGTAACGCAATTCGTGCCGGCCGACGGGCAGGTCCGTAACGTCAGCATCGATCCGGATTCGTGGTATCCGGACATCGACCGAACCAACAACGACTGGGAACGGCCAGGGGCCTGACCCGGGAGGCGATATCGGTGGAGGTTCTCGCAACCGATCGAACGGCGATCTGGGAACGCGTGGAAGAGTTTTTCCGCGCGCCGCCCGAAATCGCGTTTGAATGGAATGACCCGCTGTCGCCTGCCCGAGGCTGGCTGATCATCAACAGCCTCAAGGGCGGCGCGGCGGGCGGCGGGACCCGAATGCGAACCGGGCTGAACCGTGACGAGGTGACGTTCCTCGCCAAGGCAATGGAGCTCAAGTTCGCACTGGCCGGGCCGCCGATCGGCGGCGCCAAGTCCGGCATAGACTTCGATCCGGCAGATCCGCGAAAGCGGGAAGTGCTGGGTCGCTGGTTCCAGGCTATCCGCACGGAGTTGAAGACCCGCTACGGGACCGCCGGGGATCTGAACGTTAGTGAGGCGACGGACGTGATGCCGGTGTGCCGGGAGATCGGGATCGGGCATCCACAGCTCGGAGTACTCGCCGGCCACTTCGGACTCGAAGGCGAAGCGCTGGACCGACGATGCGACCTGATGCGAAGCGGTCTCGACATGACGGTTCCGCCGGAGTACGGACTGGCCGGCAGGCCGGCCCGCGTGTTCGGACTCGTCACCGGCTACAGCGTCGCCTGCTCCGCGTTGCGTCTGCTGGAGCGCCAGGACCGGTCGCCCGGCGACACTCGCGTTCTGTTGCAGGGCTTCGGAGCCGTGGGTGGGGCCGCCGCCCTCTACATGGCGCGCGCGGGGTTCCGGATCGTCGGGATCTGTGACGCGGAAGACGCGCTCCTCGCCACTGACGGAATGGCGTCGGCGGAAATTGAGCAGCTCCTCCTGGACCGCGGGGGCAACCGGCTACCCGGAGACGTGAAAAGCGGCGCGGAAATCCGGCGGCGGCAGTTCTGGGATACGCCCGCGGACGTGTTCGTGGCCGCGGCGGCATCCGGGACGATCGACGAAGCGCGATTGGGTCACCTGGACGTGGCCGGCGTCCACACGATCGTGTCGGGAGCGAACCATCCCTTCTGGGCCGCCCACCCCGGGGACACGCATGTCGAGCGTATGGCGGATGAGCAGTTCGCGGTTATCGCCGACGTGATCGCCAGCTGCGGGACGGCGCACGCGTTCGCACGCCAGAGCGCCAGCGACACGGCGCTCGACCCCGAGACGATCTTCGCCTCCATCCGCCGGATCGTGAGCGATGCCGTGGATGAATCCATCCGCCGGAGCGGCTCACTCGAACGCGGTCTGCTGGCAGGAGGACTCGAACTCGCAATGGATCACTCGGCGTGAGTAACGCCGCGATTCTCCGCACGGGGTTTGCCCTGGTCGCAGCATTCGCCGGGCTGGCAGCTTGTTCCGCCGAGCCCTCGTCCGAGGCCGCGCCCGCAGCACCCGGCTATGACTGGCTGATCGAAGGCGGGACTGTCGTGGACGGCAGCGGTGATGCATCGCGTCGCGCCGACGTGTTGCTGCGCGACGGCCGGATCGCGTTCATCGGCGCGATCGATGCCGACACGATCGACGTCCGAAACCGCTTTGAGGCGACGGGGCTCATCGTAACGCCCGGGTTCATCGACGCGCATGCCCACGGCAATCCGATCGGCGATCCGGCGTTTCCGAACTTCCTCGCGATGGGCGTGACGACGATCATGCTCGGGCAGGACGGAGGCGGTCCCAGGGCGGAAGCGCTGTCCGCGCACATGGACTCTGTGGATGCGGCGGGACCCGCCGTGAACGTCGCCTACCTGGTGGGCCACAATACAATCCGCCGCGAATCCGGGGTTGGATATGACCGCCCCGGCTCCGAGGGGCTCGTTCGCATGACGGAGCTCGTCACCACGGGACTCGATGCCGGAGCATTCGGCCTGTCCACCGGGCTGGAGTACGATCCCGGATCCCGGGCCGCGGCCGACGAGCTGGCCGCGATTGCCGCTCCCGTCGCCGCGGCAGGCGGCGTGATCTCCAGCCACCTGCGGAGCGAGGACGCCGACCAGGTTGCCGAGTCGCTCAACGAACTGATCGCCCAGGGACGTGCCTCGGGTGCCCGGGTCCATGCCTCGCACCTCAAGATCGTGCTCGGAAGCGATCCCGCCGGAGCGACCGCGCTGCTGGAAACGATGGAAGAGGCGCGCCAGGAAGGAATCCAGGTCACGGCGGACGTCTATCCCTACACCGCCAGCTATACCGGTATCAGCATCCTGTTCCCCGAATGGGCCCGGCCGCCCAACGACTACGCCACGGTACTCGACGAGCGGCGGCGCGAGCTGGCGGCCCACATCCGCGGTCGTGTCGAGAGTCGCAACGGACCGGAAGCCACACGGTTCGGGTCGGGCGAGTGGTCCGGGCAGACTCTGGCCGAGGTGGCGGAGCAGACCGATCGACCATTCGAGGACGTGCTGATCGAGCTCGGTCCCGGCGGTGCGCAGGCGGCGTACTTCGTGATGGACGAAGGCGTGATGGGCACGCTGCTGACCGATCCGCATGTAGCCGTATCATCCGACGGAAGCCCGACGATGCAGCATCCACGAGGCTACGGCTCGTTCCCGCGCGTGCTTCGCCGCTACGTCGTGGAGGAGCAACGCCTGACCCTGGAGGAAGCGGTGCACAAAATGTCGGGGCTCACCGCCGCGATCATCGGACTCGACGACCCGGCACGCACGGACATCCCGCGGGGCCGACTGCAGGTCGACTGGGCGGCCGATCTTCTCGTATTCGACCCGGCTGAAGTCCGCGACCGCGCGGAATTCGGTGACCCGCATCTGCTGGCCGAGGGGATGCGCGCCGTGTGGGTCGGCGGCGAACCGGCGTGGCTCGATGGGGCGGTGGCCACCAGTACTGAGAAGGGCCGAGGTGCCGTCATCAGGGCGCGCCCCGCCGAACATTCTGCCGGCGGAAGTTGAGGCCCGACCAGAGGTAGCATTTTTCCCCCCGAGTCCACACCGTTCCTTCATGAATACCAACGCGACCGACCCATCCCTGGTGGCCTGGCTGTCCGACAACCGAGACCGATTCGAGCAGGAGATGGCCGACCTGCTGCGCATCCCCAGTATCAGCACCGAATCCGAATACACAGAGTCGGTAGCCGAGTGTGCCGAGAAAGTTGCTGCGGACCTCCGAGCCATCGGAATCGCCGAGGTCGAAGTCGTGGCGACGGACGGCAATCCGATCGTCGTCGCCCAGCACATCGTCGATCCCTCCTCGCCGACTCTGCTGATTTACGGCCACTACGACGTGCAGCCCGTGGATCCGGTGGAGCTGTGGGACTCACCGCCGTTCGAGCCGACCCGGCGTGACGGCCGCATGTACGCGCGCGGTGCCATCGACGACAAGGGCCAGGTGCACATGCACATCAAGGCTCTCGAAGCGAGGCTGGCCACGGGCCTCGGCCTGCCCGTGAACGTGAAACTGGTAATCGAGGGCGAAGAGGAGGTCGGGAGCACGAATCTGGAGGCGTTCCTGGCGGCCAATGCGGAGCGCCTCGCCTGCGATGCGGTCGTGGTGAGCGACACCGGCATGTTGGGAAAGGGAGTGCCCTCGATAGCTACCGGCTTGCGCGGACTCGCCTATATGGAGGTTCACGTCCAGGGTCCCGCCGGCGACCTGCACTCAGGTGGCTTCGGGGGAGCGGTCGTGAACCCGGCCAACGCGCTGGCGGAGATCATCGCGGGACTCAAGGACGGCGACGGCCGCGTCACGATCCCCGGCTTTTATGATCGAGTTCGCGACATCTCCGACGCCGATCGCCTCAACATGGAGCAGTTGCCGTACTCGGACGAAGCGTTCCGCGCCGAGACAGGTGCCCCCGAACTGGGAGGCGAGGCCGGGTTCACCACGCTCGAGCGCTTGGGGTTCCGTCCGACCTGCGACGTCAACGGGATGTTGAGCGGGTTCACCGGGGAAGGGGCGAAGACAGTCCTGCCCGCGAAGGCGATGGCGAAGATCTCGATGCGGCTCGTCCCCGACCAGGATCCCGACGAGATCGCCCGGCTGTTCACCGAGCACGTGCTGCAATCAGCACCCGCGGGAGTGACGGTCGAGGTACGCCCCCACCATGGCGGCTGGCCCTGGGCGGCGAATCCGTCCGATCCGGTGTTCGATGCCGCGAGCGACGCGCTCCAGGCGGCGTTTGGCAGCGAACCGGTCTACTTCCGTGAGGGTGGCTCGATCCCGATCATCCCGCTGTTCGAGCAGACGTTCGGAGCGCCCGTGCTCCTGCTCGGCTTCGGACTGCCCGGCTCAAACCTTCATGCGCCCAACGAGTGGATCGATCTCGATACCTACCACCAGGGCATCGAGACCATCGCGCGGTTCTACGATGCGGTGGCGGAGCGGATGGGGTAGGGGCCGACGCCATGTCAGTAGAGCTGGAAACGCCACGGCTTCTGCTGCGGCAGTGGCGTGACGCCGACTTCAATGCCTTCGCGGCCTACTACGCCGACCCTGAACTGGCGAAGTACATAGGCGGACAGGCCCCGCGCGAAGGCGCCTGGCGGAAAATGGCCTCTCTTATCGGGCATTGGGCCCTGCGTGGCTATGGCTACTGGGCCGTCGAAGAGAAGGAGACAGGAATCTTCGCCGGATGCGTGGGGCTGTGGTTCTCGGACGGCTGGCCCGAGCTGGAGCTCGGCTATTGGCTGGTGCCTGAAGTACAGGGCAGGGGGTACGCGACGGAGGCGGGGCTCGTGGCGCGCGACTACGCCTGGGATACTGTCTCAGCTGAATCGCTCGTCAGCTACATAGACCCCGACAACGAGCCCTCGAAACGGGTGGCGGAGCGACTGGGGGCGTCCTTCGAGTCCGTCATCGAACTACTGACGTATGGCCCCCACTGCGTATACAGATATCCAAGACCCTGACGCACTAGTCAGGAACCGACAGACCAGCCAGACTCCAGATTCTCGAAGATCTCCACCGTGTACCCGTCCGGGTCTTCGATGAAGATGTACCGGCCCATGTTCCGCCTTCCCGGCTCGGAAACCTTCTTGATTGACCGTTCTTCGATCGTACTCACCGCCGTGTCGAACTGGTCCGGGTCGACGATGAACCCGAAGTGCATGGCGTTCCGACTGGACGCGACCCGCACGTCCGAGCGACCGAACGCGATCAAGTCTCCGGATCCCACAGTTCTGACAAAGGCCATCTCCGGTGAGCTGGAGAGGACTTCCATGTTGAAAAGGCTCGCATAGAAATGCGCCGATTGCTCAGGATCCTCCACGGGGAGAGCAATGTGGGTCATGCCCTTCGTCGTAATCATCGTCAGCCTCCGATCAAGCCGACTCTCGGATCATCACGAAGCCGCGCTCCATCGCTGACACGAGCGCGTCGACCTCCGATTCGCCCATCGCGGTCGACATCGCGGCGGAACCCGTGTTGATCATGGTGATTCCCTCGTCGAGTAGGTAACCAAGCAACAGAGCCAGCTGCCGCCTCTCCTCGGCGTTCCAGAACGCTTCGCGATAGTTGGTCGGCGGGGACGCCTTGACGTGCACCCGGAGTAACGAGCCGGCACCCGTCACGCAGGCGGTGATACCCGTCGAGCGGATGGCCTCCTCGATCCCCTCCCGGGCCCGCGCGGCCAGGCCGTTGACCCGCTCGATTGCTGGCTCGTCGAACAGTTCCAGGGCGGTCAGGCCGGCCGTCATCGTAATCGGGTTCGCCGAGAACGTGCCCGAGTGGGGGAACTGGACGAAGTCGGCCAGGGGGTCCATGACGTTCATCACCTCGGCCCTTCCCGCGATCGCGCCGACCGGGAAACCACCGCCGATGAACTTGCCCAGGGCCGTCAGGTCGGGATGCAGATCGTACCAGGTTTGCGCGCCTCCGTACTGCGAGCGGAACGTGATGACCTCATCGAGCACGAGCAACGCACCATCGGCCTCGGCCCACTCATGGATCGCCGTGACGAACGCCGGGTCCGCTGGCTGGAGCCCGACTCGATGCGGCATGAGATCCATCAACACGCACGCCAGCTCACCCTTGTGCTGGTCGAGAAGGGAAAGCGCGCGCTCGATATCGTTGAAGGGGATTACGACCACGTCGGCGAGCGCGTTTGGCGGCGTCCCGCGCGCTACTGGCACGCTCACCGGCGCATCGACGTCCCCCCAATTCCCTGGATTGGGGTTCTGGCTCACCTCGGCATAGTCGTACTGACCGTGATAGGCGCCCTCGATCTTGGCGATCTTGGCCCGGCCGGTGAACGCACGGGAGGCTTTCAAGGCACCCATCACCGCTTCGGTGCCGGAATTGACGAACCGGAGCTTCTCGAATCCGGCGTTGCGGCTGACGAGATGTTCGGCGCATCGCACCTCGATCTCCGTGGCCTCGGCGAACGCCGTGCCTCGCTGGAGTTGCCGGGTCACCGCTTCGACGATGGCCGGATGCGCATGTCCATGTATCAGTGAAGCCATGTTGTTCGAGAAATCGATACGCTCGACACCTTCGAGGTCGGTGATCCGACATCCGGCGGCGTGCTCGGCATACAGGGGATGGGGCTTTCGCAACACGGTGTTGCGGCTCACCCCGCCGGGCAGGATCTCCAGCGCGCGTTCGTACAGTCGTGCGCTGGCCGAGGTGTTTCGGGAATCACTCACGGGGAATCAACTCCGCTCCAGTGCGTTCCTGTGCGTACTCGAAGCTCACTCCGGGACTCAACTCCACGACCTGAAAACCCGCGTCTACAATGTCGATGACGGCAAGATCGGTGTAGATCCGATCCACGACGCCGAGTCCGGTCAGGGGGAAGGTGCAGGACTCGACGAGCTTGGCGTCACCGTCCCGGGTAGTGTGCTGCGTGATCACGTAGACCGTCTTCACCCCGGCGACCAGGTCCATCGCGCCGCCGACCGCAGGGATCGCACCCGGTGCGCCTGTCGACCAGTTCGCCAGGTCGCCGGACTGAGCGACCTGCAGCGCACCGAGAACACAGACGTCCAGATGTCCGCCGCGAATCATCGCGAAGCTGTCGGCATGATGGAAGTACGCCGCCCCGGGCTTCACCGTCACTTGCTGCTTGCCTGCGTTGATCAGCTCCGGGTCGCCCTCGCCCGGTTCAGGCGGAGGACCCATACCGAGCAGTCCGTTCTCGGTGTGGTAGATCACCTCGCGCCCCTCCGGCACGAACGCGGCAACGCGTTCGGGGATGCCGATGCCGAGGTTGACGTACGCGCCGTCCGGAATGTCCAGTGCGCAGCGCTGCGCCATCTCGTCCCGCGTGAGACCAATGCGTGAGTCGCTCATGGGTAGGTCGCCCCCATCGCGATGAGTTCGGATTCGTGAGCGGGGTCAGCGACCTCCACCACCCGCTGCACGAAGATGCCAGGGGTCACGATGACCTCCGGGTCCAACTCACCGACATCGACGACGGTGGTGGCCTGCACGATGGTCGTCCTTCCCGCCATTGCCATGACGGGACTGTAGTTCCGGGCAGTCTTGTTGTAGACGACATTGCCATGCCGATCAACCACCCGTGCCCTGATCAACGCGAAGTCGGCGGTCAACCCGTGCACGAGCAGGTAGTCGCGACCATCGAAGGTCCGGCGCTCCAGGCCATCCTCGAGCGGCGTGCCCACAGCGGTCGGCGTATAGAAGGCCGGAATGCCGGCCCCCCCGGCGCGAATCCGTTCTGCCAGCGTGCCCTGCGGTACCAGCTCGAGTGCCGTGCGCCCACTGCGATACATGTCGGGGAATACCGTCGAGTTCGTGCTGCGCGGATAGGAGCAGATCATCTTGGAGACGCGCCCGGCTTTGATCAGCGCCGCCAGGCCGACCTCACCGCTGCCCGTGTTGTTGTTCACGACCGTCAGGTCGGTCGCGCCCTGGTCGATGAGCGCATGAATGAGTTCGATCGGGCTGCCCGCCTCACCGAAGCCCCCGATCATCACGGTCGCTCCGTCGAACACGTCGGCGACCGCGTCTGCCACGCTGCCGACTTCTTTATTGATCACGAAACTCCCCCCGGGGTCGCGATTCTCTACGGAGCTGTACCGACCGCCTCCGCCACGGCTCTGGCCGCCTGCACCCTCCCGTAGTCGTACAACCCCGCCTCGTCGTAGATGACCCGGTCCGCGTAGCCGTCGAACCAGATGGCCTCGGGGTTTCGACGCACGATGCAAACCTTGCCGCGATCGGGCGCGCTGGCAGCGTTACGGAGGATCTTGAAAATCACCACGCCATCTTCGGTCCCCGGAACGCCCGGAATCGGCCCGTTCGTCACCGCGGCCACTTCGGTCTTGCCCTTGTAGTGGGTGATCGAGAGCCGGGCCCGCGTCTCCACGCCGGACAACCCCTTCTGGGACTCGTTCAACGTGTGCCATGCCGTTTCGATCGGGACGTTGAACGCCTCGTGCGCCACGATGTCTCGGCCGCAGAAGAAATAGTGATTCTCGGCGCCGACGCGCTTCAACGCCCGCTGCATGATCCTCAGCGCATCGGGGTCGTCGTTGATGTCCCGTATGATCGGCGACTGATTCTCGACACTCACCCATCCCAGGGACGTCAGACCGTCCATCGCCCGCTTCGCAGAGTCGTTCCATCGGAGCGATCCGTTGGGGTTCTCGGCGTACTGCCCGTCGGCGTCCTTCACGAGAAACTCATCGGGATGGTTGAAGTGCACCATCATGCGAAGGCCCACGTCCGGGTACGTGGCGTGAAACTGCTCGAGCATTGCCAGGAACGTTTCATCGAACCGATCGGGGAAGAACGCCATTTCCTTCGTCCCGATCCGGATTGACTCGATGTCGACCTCGGCGAGGGCGGAAAGCCACTCCGCCAGCTTCTTGTTCGGCAACACCATCGGATCGCCGCCCGACAGCAGGATCTCCCGCAACCGCTCGCGCCCCGACTCGGGATGGAGGCCACCGTTATCGTTGACGATCCGGTTGTGCGCCTGAATGTAGGCAGTGATGTCGTCGATCTTTGCGAGACCCTTCTTGGCGACGGTCCCGTCCTGGCGTTCGACTTCCTTGCGGCTGATCAATTCTTCCCGATAGCAGAATCGACAATGGGCGGAACATGTCGACGTGACGTACAACAGGCCCAATTCGTACTTGTGAATCAGCCCCTCGACCGGGCTGTAGTCCATCTGATATCCGGGGTCCTCAGCGCCCTCGAGACTGACAGTCTCGTCCGGGCTCGCCTTCACCAGACGCCTTAGCGGTGCACTCTGCTGTGCCATGTCGTAATAGTGCCGGGTCACCTTGACCGGCATGCGCGCCTCGACGTCCCGTTCCGTGCCCTTCAGGCCGCGGAGCGCGGTGAGCTCATCCTGTGAGTAGAACCCACGCATTTCTTCCGGTACGCGCTCGTCCAGGAACGGCCTGAGGCCGTTGACGTTGTGGCGCTCGTACTTGGGGCTTTCGACGGCATCGAGAAAGGCCTGTGCCCGGCCTGAAGGGACGTATTTTTCGGCGTTGCTCATAACGACAATTCTGCCTCCGTGAGTCGCTTCTGCCCGGTTCGTTCTGCAATCACGGTGCCACTATATGAAATAGGGAGGGGGGCGCAATGTCACGCCGCAAAAAAAGGCCCCGCCGCGACTTCCGCGACGGGGCCTTCTTCGGTTGGAGGAACCCCTAAGGAAGAGGGACCGGGCAGAATTCGAGGTCGTCGACGGCACCTGAATCCGTTCCGAGGTCAATCCGCACTTCGGTGGAGATCGTGTTCGCGTCCAGCGAAACCGACTCGACGCCTCCGTTCGCACCCGGTGTTGACGCGCCGACATCACTGCCGTCAACGCTGATCACGAAGGGCGATTCGTCACTATCGGCGACGAAGAGCGAACTGAAGCCGTACTCACCCGCTCCGAAGCCGGTGAGTATGATGACGCCACCATCCTGGCTGTCACCGAAGGTCGCCGAATCGATATCCGGGATGATCAGCAGGTTCCCCTGGCCCGCGCATCCGGCGCACTGCCCTCCGTCCCATTCCAGGTCGGGGTCCTGCCCACCCGCCGTATCCGAATCGTAGATCGCAGCACCATCCTGGCTGAAGGATCCACCGGGTACGACGGTGATATCGATCGTCGACGTGCCGAGCATGAACGAGCTCACCGGGGACAGGTGCGAGCCGCTCGACTCGAAGTCGATGACCACGCATTGGCCGGCCGGATCGGAAGCGTTGGCCTCCGCGGTGGACGAGTTGTTCTCGTTGTTCGGATCGTTCACGTCACTTTCGACTTCGGCCGTGTTCATGATGGTGCCGGCCTCGTCGGCGGTGGTGACGACCTCGATTTCGACAGAGCCCCCGGAGGCGATGTCGCCTACCTCGCAGGTCGCTACTCCCATGTCCACGCCGCAGCTCGCGCTGGCCGAGACCAGGCTGACTCCGGCCGGGAGCGCGTCGGTGACGACGACGTTGGTGGCATCGTCGGGCCCGGCGTTCTCGACCGTGATCGTCCAGGTGATGTTCTCGCCCACGAGCACGTCCGTGGGATCGGCCGTCTTCACGACCGACACGTCCGCCTCCGGCTCACTTTCGCCGGGGACCTCGATCGTCACGTCCTGGCGTCCGAGCACGGCGCCATCGCCGATCGCGCACATGTCGAACTCGTACGTGCCGGGATCCGTACCCACCGGCGGTCCGAGGATGAGCTCGAAGTCCCGGTCGGCTGGCAGTGTGATTCCCGTGTAGGATTCCGGCGATACAGACGAGATCCAGTCGAGGAACGCCTCGTCTCCTGGACACACGGTGAGCACGAGCTCGTCCACCGTGGAGATCTGCTCACCGACGAGATCGAGGATCGTTTCGACGATGTCTGTACCCTCGGGGAACGAACCGTCCGTGTTGATCTCGAAGTTCGTGCCCCCGGTCTGCTCCGCGTAGAAGGTCCACAAGGCGAGCGAGGGTTCTTCCGGGAGGCCCGGAATCGAGGTCTGCACACTATGCAGGCTGATCAGGGTGATGTCCGTCGTGGCGAGGTCGGCGAGCACATCGAGAATATCCAGATCGTCCGCCGTACCCACCGTCGCATCTCGGCCCGGATCGATTCCGAAGTCGTCTCCCGTAATTTCGACGCCGAGATCACCCTCGACCGGGTCGAAGGTGTCACAGTCATGCGGGAAAGCGTCACCGAACAGGATCACGATGCGCCGCGCCTCGGGCCGCCAGTTGACGGGGCCGTCGGGGCCCGTGTTGTCGAGCAGCTCCTGAGCCAGTTCGTACAGCGCCCGGGAGTAGGGCTCCGGGAGGTCGGCGCCTCCGCCGGGCGACAGAGCCAGGCCGCCGATCGAGGCTCCCACCGTCGCGATGTCCGAGTCCAGCGTCTGCAGGACGACGTAAGGCGCATCGCCAGTATTGCCATAGACGCCGAGGTAGTCGCAACCGACTGCCGCGGCCGTATTGTCGAACTGTCCCTCGTAGTCAGCAAAACTCACCAGCCCGAACTGAACATCGCTGATCAGGCCGGCGAGCGAGGTCATGATATCGACCGCATTCACCTTCAGGTTGTCCAGCTCACCGCCCATACTGCCCGTGTTGTCGAAGGCGAACATGATATCCACGACGTCCGCCTGGGCCGGAAGGCTCGCCGTTTTGTCTTCCGTCACCGTCTCACCCGGCGCGAGCGTCGCGTTCAGCTCCGACGGCGTGAGCGTGCCGGTCTGGATCTGGAATTCCGCGATAAGCTCGTCGACGTCGAACTCACCCGATGGCGAGTAGGCGTCAGGAGAAGCGTTCGGGCTGGCGGCAACGTTCATCCCATCGGACTGCTGGATTGGATCCGGATCCAGCGGTGTCTGGGTAGCGGAGTCGCAGCCCGCGAACAGCAGCGCGAGCAAAAGACCCGCGGCCGATGAACGCCGGAAACCTCGGTTACTCATGTGTCCTCCACGCGGTTGGCTGCTCGGCGGGGGGGGGCCAAACGGCAAGGCCGGGCGCTTACACGCCTGTCTCTTATACACATCTGACGCTGCCGACGATTACTTCTGGGTGTA
>JARFPW010000194.1 GCA_029288095.1 Gemmatimonadota bacterium | reverse complement strand
GTTCGACCTTCCGGGATCAAGCTGGCAGGATTATGACGGCGCGCTGATCAGCGAGGGCGGCGGCGTCTTCGAGCGCGGCGCCAAGCGGATTCCGATTTCCGAGCCGGTACGGGCTCGGCTAGGCATAGACGCGACCGAACTCAATGGTAACGCGCTGATCCAGGCGATCCTCACGGCGCCGGTAGACCTGCTGTGGAACGGTGGGATCGGAACCTACGTAAAGGCCGAAACGGAAACGCACGCCCAGGTCGGAGATCCCGGAACGGACGCTGTGCGTGTGAACGCGGCCGATTTGCGGTGCCGGGTCATAGGAGAGGGTGGCAACCTCGGGCTGACCCAGCGTGCCCGCGTGGAGTTCTCTCTTGCAGGCGGCAGATGCAACACGGATGCGCTGGACAACTCCGCCGGAGTCGATACGTCGGACCACGAGGTGAACATCAAGATCCTGCTCAGCGCAGCGATAGAACTTGGCGCCCTCGCCGACGAAGATCGAGACGGATTGCTGGTTGCGGTCGAAGACGACGTAGCCCGGCGCGTTCTGAGGAACAGCTACAGACAAAGCCTGGCCGTGACGCTGGACGCATTTCGAGTGAGCGAGCGTCCGGAGGTATTCCGGCAGGCGCTGACTGAACTCGTACGAACCGGCCTGCTGGACCGGAAGATGGAGCTGTTGCCGTCCACCGAAGACCTGTTCGAGCGAGAGAGACTGGGACAGCCCGTGCTGACGCGACCCGAGCTCGCCGTCCTGCTCGCCTACTCGAAACAGTACCTCAAGACCAACCTTCTGGCGTCAGGGGAGATTGATGGGTCGAGTATCCGGGCCCTGACCCGCGGCTACTTTCCGGCTGGGGTCATCGAAACGGTCGGTGACGAAGCGCTCGCGGCCCACCGACTCGGAGCACATATCGCCTGCAGTCGCCTCACCAACCTGGCTGTCGACACGATGGGCGGTGCGACGCTCGTCCAGCTCGCGCGTGACACCGGAAAGCAGCCGTCCCGGGTCCTGAAGGCATGGTACGTAGCCTGCTCTGCCTCGAATGCGGCAGAGACCATCGACGGTATCCACGGGCTCGACCTCAAGGTCCCTGCCGGAGTGCAGGCGCAATGGTTGCTCGTCGTGGGTGAAGCGCTCGACCGGGCAACGCGCTGGCTGTTGGCCAACGAGGACCTGACCGGAGACCCGGAGGTCCTGATCGAGTCATATGGCTCATCGGTGAGCGTGCTCGCAGCCTCGCTGATCGAGCACCTGTCGGATCGCAAGCGCCAGGAAGTCGACCAGCGCGTCGGCATGTATCAAATGGAAGGCATGAGCGATGACCTGGCACACAGGCTCGTGGCACTCGACTACGTGGATGGATTGCTGCCGGTGGCCGCCCTGGCGCGCCGCGAAGACATCCAGGCATCTAGAGTCGGCGGAATCTACTTCGGCCTGGTGGGCATCATCGACTTCTCGTGGTTGCAGGAGCGCCTGGAGGCTGCCACCTCCGGCGATCCATGGGAGCTCAGGGCTGCGAGGTCTCTGGCGTTGGAGCTCGAGTCGGTGCGAACACAAATCGTGCGGCACCTGCTCACCGGGCCCGACGCGGATTCGGAGCAGCCTCTCGAAGCGTTCACGCATCGGTGCGGAGACGGCCTCAAGCGAATCGGCGAGCTGATCGAGGAACTGAAGGAGGACGGAAGGCCCCGCATTCCCGCACTGATGGTGGAATTCCATGCGATCCGTGAGGAATGCGGTGCGTGGGCGGGCGGCCCTGGCAACGGAATTGGCAACGGCAACGGCAACGGCAACGAAGGCCAAAACGGATGGCGGCCAGCGCCGTAAACCGACGCCGGCCGCCCCTGGGTGCTACAGTCCCGGTCAGTATGAAGTCAGGTAGCGCTCGACTTCCCAGCTTGTCACCTGAGAAATGTAGGCCGACCACTCCCGCTTCTTGGCTGAAACGAAGTTGTTGAATACGTGGTCGCCCAATGTCTCTCTCATGAAGGCACTCTTCTCCAGCTCATCTATCGCCTCCCCGAGATTCGCCGGCAGGCTCTCGATCTGGTGTTTCGCTCGCTCGGAATCATTGAGTTCCCAGACGTTGACGTCCATCGGCGGTCCCGCGTCGATCTGATTGCGGATCCCGTCGAGTCCGGCGGCCAACTGCACCGCCAACGCCAGGTAGGGATTGCAGCTGGGATCCGGCATGCGGAACTCCACGCGTGTTCCGATACCCCGGCGATCCGGTACCCGAATCATCGGAGACCTGTTCTTGTGCGACCAGGCGATGTCGACAGGCGCCTCGTAGCCTGGCACGAGCCGCTTGAAGCTATTGACCAGAGGGTTCGTGACGGCCGCCAGTGCCCGTGCGTGCTTCTTCAGGCCGCCGATGTACCACCGCATGCTGTCCGACAGTTGGAATTCGCCGTCAGGATCGAAGAAGGCGTTCTCTCCGTTCTTGAACAACGACTGGTGAGTATGCATCCCCGATCCGTTCTGGCCGAAGATCGGCTTCGGCATGAACGTGGCGTGAAGGCCGTGGGCGAGAGCGGCGTTTCTGACGATGAACCGGAATGTCGTGAGATCGTCGGCCGTCCTCAGCGCGTCGGCGTACTTGAAATCGATCTCGTGCTGTCCCGGTGCGACCTCGTGATGGGCGGCCTCGACCTCGAATCCCATCGCCTCGAGGTCGTTCACGATCATCCGTCTCGCCTTCTCGCCCAGGTCGACAGGCGTCAGGTCGAAGTAGCCGGCCGCATCGTGGGTGATCGTAGTCGCGGCTCCTGTCTCGTCCTTGTGAAAGAGGAAGAACTCTGCCTCGACGCCGGCGTTCATCGTGTACCCGAGCTCGGCCGCCTCGCCCACCACGTTCTTCAGGACCAGCCTCGGGTCGCCTGCAAACGGCGTCTCATCGGTGTTCCACACGTCGCAAATCAGGCGAGCTACCCGAGCTTCAGGGTCACCCCATGGAAAAATTCGAAAGGTCGAGAGATCGGGCTTCAGGAGCATGTCGCTCTCTTCGATCCGGACGAAGCCCTTGATCGAGGACCCGTCGAACATGATCTCGCCCTCGAGTGCCTTCTGGAACTGAGAGGCCGGTACCTCGACGTTCTTGGTATGGCCCAGGATGTCCGTGAACGTGAGTCGCAGAAAGCGCACGTTCAGCGCCCGGCAAATCTCTAGCAGGCCCTTGGGATCCGGCGACTCTGCCAGCTTCGCGCCGTAATGGGAGTAACGGGTCGTTTCGACGTGCTCTCGAGGCGCGGCGAACAGGGAATCGGGAGTCATCAGCAAAACCTCTCTCCAACTCGTGTATGGGCCGCCGGCGATTCACCTGCCTCGTGCGACCGGGTTCTCTCGGACGCCCGCCATCCTACGCAAAAGGCGTGCGAACGTCAACAGATAAACCACAAATCACACATTATGTTATATTTTACAGATCATATCCCTGGAAATATTGTGATTTATATAGATTATCGCACTATATGGCGGATTTGGGGAGGTTGGATGGGCCGATCCGGGAGGCCCTGTAAGAGGATAGCGTGGCTGGGGAACAACAAATGAGTGTTGCAAGAAAAGGCGGGGTGAGAGACGAATCTCCCACCCCGCCGCTTCCTTGGATCCTATCCGGGCTCGATGCCCGGGTCAGACTACCTTCGTTACGGCGTCCAGTCGCCTTCGTCCCGCGCCAACGGGCACCCGGCCTCGTTCGCGTCGGCGAGCGCGTCCTTCGTCAGCGAGTAGATCCCCGACTCGAACGCGGCAGCGACCATAGTCTCCACTTCGGCCTGCAGATAGTAGTAATCCACCGAGGCCGTATTCAGCCAGGCTGCAGACGCGTGACGAGCGAGCGCGTTAATTCCGCCGCCCTTGGCAGCCAGTGCCTCGAGCAGCAGGACGTCGCACACGTTGTCGCCGCTCTTCAATTCCGGATTGTCCACGGCGCAGGCCGCGGGAAACACGTCACCAAATGTGGTCGTGTACGGATTAACCGACCAGCTACCGAAGTGCTGCGACTGCTTCCAGTACCCCGGTGTGCAGCCTTCACCGCCGCGCTCGATCATCTTGCAGATCTCGAGATCATCGATCGCGCCGGACCCGTCGAAGAGGAAGTCCAGCGTCGTGCTGAAGGATGAGTTGACGTTCACAATCACGATCTCAACCGAGTCGGCGAAGTTGACCGCGCCATTCGTCATGGCCGCGGGATTGCCATCCGTCTCGAGAGCGATCCCCTCGCCATCGTCCTCCTGATCCAGCGCCGCGAAGCTCATGATCGTCCAATCGGCGGCGGGGAACGTGAACTTCATCGTGTCCATCACGTCCGCGTCGTTGGGGATAAACGTGTTGTCTCCCGCGTCGTTCCCGTTCGGATCGTTGTTCGGCACGCCGTCCGTCTCGCACGACTGGTGGGTCAGGACGTTGCCGAGAGTGAGCCCGCCGCTGTTCCCGGCCAGCACCAGGTCGTTGTCTACGCTGCTCGGAACGCCGGTGTCAAACACCAGCACATCACCGGTTCCGCAGTCCGAGACCGAATCCACCCATCCGGTGATCTCGACCGTGGCGACTTCTCCCAGCACATTGATGGGTGCCGGGTTCAGGGAGCCGCCAGCGAACTCGTTGAAGTCCACGACCTCACACTGCAACTCCGGATCCGCCACCAGCAGGTTGTCGAGCTGGTATGCGCGAAGTTCGCCAACCGGATTCGATCCATCGTGCGTCACACCGGCCGGGTTGTCGCTGATACAAGCCGAGAGACCGGCCGCCAGTAGTACTACCCAAAATCGATGAGCCTTCATTGTCCGTGCCTCCCGTACTTCGTGGTTGCCTAATCTGGGTGTTTGGCCAATCTGGCCGCGTTCCCATACATCCAATCTATTTATACGCCGCTCTGTTGTCGATCAGACGGCAGAGCTGCCGACTCCGCCAATTGCAGCAAGTTGACGGCCAACCGCACCCCCGTTGGTAAACCGTTACGGCCATGCGAATTATCCGAGTATTGGGCGCTCACCACCGGGCTCGCAAGTGTCGATTTGGCGCCTCACTTGTTGCGTCAACCCGACAGGGGATCGGTTCGCCGTGGCCAGCCTGTAGGCAACGGCATATGATCGAACCATGAGTCAACTGGATCAGATCGAGGAGCAGGGTACGAGAAAGGCCAGGGGTCGGGCGTCGTCGCTCCGGTTTCGGCTTCTAGGGGGGATGCTCATCCTGCTGTTTCTGGCCCTGTTTGCCGTCGCGATCACGGTCTACATCGGGCTGCAGTTCGAGCTTCCGCCTCGCCTGCTCGGTGTTAGCGTCGCGGTCGTGATCGTAGCCGATATCCTGCTCGTCTACCTGCTGGCCGATCAACGGCTGTCTCGATTCGTTCTAGAACCCGTCGAGGGCATGGTGCACGGAGCCGAGAGAATCGCGTCGGGAGACGAAGCCCACCGCCTGACCGGGTCTGATACTGCGGAGCTTGATCGCCTCGCTAAAGCCGTCAATACGATGGCCGGATCGCTCATTCGAAATCAGACGGAGCTGGCTCACAACATCGAGTCATTGGACGCGACCAATCGCGCGCTGTCTGACGCCCGCATGCGCCTCGTGCGCGCAGAAAAGCTCGCGTCGATCGGACGTCTCGCCGCAGGCGTTGCGCACGAAGTGGGTAACCCACTGGGCGCGATTATCGGGTACGCCGCGCTGGGGCGGAAGGACGACCCGGCGGAACCCGAGTGGCTCCAGGGTATCGTCTACGAGGCGAACCGAATCGATCGAATAGTCCGGGGTCTCCTCGAATTCGCCCGCCCGAAAGCGGCCTCGACGAGCGAAGTGGACATCAACGAAGTCGCAGCACGAACCGTCCAGATGATGACGCTGCAAGGGAGGTTCAAGTCGGCAGACGTAGAGACCGATCTCTCGGACGGTTTGCCTCCGGTCCGCGCCGATCCCCACCAACTCGAGCAGGTACTGGTCAACCTTTTGCTGAATGCGTCGGATGCGATCGAAGAAACTGGTGCCCGCGGCACGATTCGGATCACCACGCGTACGGCCAGGGTGGGCCGTTCACCGGCCGAAGCTCGCCGTCGCCGCGCGAGCGACCCGGAGGGGACGGACTACTCCCATCTGCGACGCTTCGAGGGCGCTCTCGATCCGGGTCCGCAGCAGGCACTGAAGCCGGGCGACGAGGCCGTCGTCCTCACCGTGGTAGACAACGGTCCCGGATTGTCCGCAGATGCCGCGACACGCCTGTTCGAGCCCTTCTTCACGACGAAAGAGCCAGGACGCGGCACCGGCCTGGGCCTTGCAGTATCTGCCCGGTTGATAGAAGGCATGGGCGGGACGATCGAGGCCGACACCACTGTCGCATCCGGAGCGTCGTTTCGACTCCTGCTTCCACTGGGGACGTAGCGGGAGCCCACATCTGTATGAAAATACTGGTGATCGAGGACGACGCCGGCCTGCGCCGGACAGTCTCCTTGCTTCTTGAAGGCGAGAATTACGACGTAGAAACCGCCTCCGACGGCGCGGCCGGGCTGGCTAAGGCCGAGCAGTGCAATCCCGACCTAATCCTTGCAGATGTCCGGATGCCGGGAATGGACGGTCTCGAGTTTGTCGAGAAGTACGCCGGAAACGGCGGATCCGCCCACGTCGTAATCATGACCGCCTATGGCAACCCCGATACCGCGATCGACGCTGTTCGCAAGGGCGCCTTCGACTACATCGACAAGCCGTTCGCCCCGGAAGCCCTGCTCCTGCGAATCCGCATCGCCGAGGAGAACCGGAAAAAGGGCCGCGAGATTCGCCGCCTCCGCAAAGAGGTTCGGGTCGAGAAGCGCCACTCCGAGATCATCGCATCCAGCGCCGGCATGCGCGAAGCCATAGCGCTTGCCGAGCGTGTCGCGCCACATCCGACCACCGTGCTGATTACAGGCGAGAGTGGAACCGGTAAGGAACTGATCGCCCGGCTGATCCACGACTCGTCCGGCCGCCAGGGAGCGTTCGTGCCGGTAAACTGTGGGGCGATTCCCGAAAACCTCCTGGAGTCGGAGTTGTTCGGTCACGTGAAGGGATCGTTCACGGGGGCGACCGGGGACCGCCTCGGATTGTTCGAGGAGGCGCATCGCGGAACTTTGTTCCTGGACGAAGTCGGAGAACTGCCTGCGCAGCTCCAGGTCAAGTTGCTGAGAGCTCTGCAGGAAGGTGAGATCCGCCGCGTGGGGGAGTCGCAGCCCAGGAAAGTCGACGTCCGCACGATCGCAGCAACCGCGCGCGATCTCGAAGGGGAAACACAATCTGGCAACTTCCGCTCGGATCTGTACTATCGGCTGAACGTGCTGCGCGTTCACCTGCCTCCGCTGCGCCACCGCTCCGACGAAATCCCGGTGCTATCAAAGCATTTTCTCACCACGTACTCGGACCTGCTCGGGGTCGAGGTGACGGCGTTCGAGCCGCAGGCGATGAAGCTCCTGCAGACGTACTCGTGGCCGGGCAACGTCCGGGAGCTCGAGAATCTGGTCGAAAGAGCAGCGGTACTGTCCGACGGAGACCACGTTACGCCGGCCGATCTGCCGGCCGCGGTTCGCGAGCCGAACGGCGTCACGCCATTATCGTCGGAGTCCCTGTCGAGCGACGAGCTGTCGGTGAAGAAGCGATCGGCTGAATTGGAGAAGCACCTGATTTCCAAGGCGCTGACTGTCACCGAGGGCAACAGGACCCGCGCCGCGGAGTTGCTGGATCTCAGCTACCGGGCGCTGCTGTACAAGATTCGCGATTACGGACTTGATGACTGAGCCGACCCGGCCACTTCAGGACGGCTGCTAACCAAGCCAGGTGAGGAATACCGATGAAGCATGCATGGATCGCCGGCCTACTGTTCTTGGGCATACCGACTTCCGCCCTCGCCCAGCAGGAAGGACCCACCGACGACACGAGGATGGAGCTGGAATCTCAGCGAGACAGCTTGAGTGCCCTGCTGCAACAGATGGACGTTGGCGACGATCGCGTGCCTGCAATGGAGCGCCGGGTCGCCGAGCTGGAGCAACGGCTCCGCCTAGGCGACTTCCGGCCGGGTGACATCGTCGGGCTGTCCGTGCGCGGTCAGGAAGAGTGGACGGGCAACTTCCCGGTTCAACCGGACCAGACCATTGTGCTTGGGGGCCTGCCGCCGATACAGCTCTCAGGTGTGCTGCATTCCGAAGCACTGGACGTAATCCGCAGCGCGCTCGGCAATGTGCTGCGCAATCCTGTCGTCGAGCTTGCCTCACAAATGCGCATCTCGGTGACCGGGCAGGTGGCTGACCCCGGCTTCTATGATGTCTCGGGAAGCCTGCTCCTGTCGGATGTGATCATGTTGGCGGGCGGTCCGACGCAGCAGGCCAGGCTGGAAGACGTCGAGATCCGGCGCCTGGGCGAGACGATCGCCAGCGGCAACGAATTGACGGCTCGTGGTGCGACGCTCGATGACCTCGGACTGCAGGGTGGCGACGTCATTAATGTTCCGGAGGCGAAAGAGACGCTGCGAGCTTTCCGGACGGTCAGTATCATCGTCGGATCGCTTGCAAGTGTGGTCTTCCTCATCACCAGGATCGGTAACTGACGCCGCGGATTCCGACCTCCGAACTGGTTTGGCCTGCCGTCACCGTGCTATTTTCGGCGCGGGTCCTGTCCGCACCTGTGGGAAGCATGCCATAGGACCTTCTCCGACCAGGGGCTTATGGCTGATCTAAATTCAGTTAAGAAAACTACTTACGACTACCGTCATCGGGTGGCACGCGGGATGCTTCCAGCAAGGCTGAGATCCGACCGATCCTTGCTGCGAGGCAGAATCTTGCACGATACAACGATACAAGCCGAGCGGGGTGGCACCGCCGCGGCCGATGGCCGGCGCGCGGACCGCCGCCGCCGAACCCCTCGATTCGAGCGTCTGACAGCCGACGGTGTCCAGCGCGGCCGCGTCGTGCGGTCTCCCATTCGCCGGGTGGGACGAGCCGAGGCATTTATACTGCGAGTCGTCAACAACCTGGTGGCGATCGTCGCCCTCACCCTTCTGTCGCCGGTGATCCTGATCATCGCGATACTGATCCGCATCGAGAGCCCGGGCCCGGTGATTTACCGGCAGACGCGTGTCGGGCTCGATCGCCGGAATCTGGGTGAGCGGGATGCATCCATCGGACGCCGCGTCAGCGACATCGGTGGACAGCCGTTCGAAATCGTGAAATTCCGCACAATGCAGATCAATGCGGAGGACGTGAGCGGTCCCGTCTGGGCCAGCAACGGCGACCCCAGAGTGACGAGAGTTGGTCGGCTGCTCCGCCGAACCAGACTGGATGAAGTTCCGCAGTTCTGGAACGTCCTGCGTGGCGAAATGTCCATCGTCGGACCGCGGCCCGAGCGCCCGACGTTTGTTCAGCAACTGCGCGACGAGATCGCTGGCTATCCCCTGCGACAGCAGGTTCCGCCGGGCATCACCGGCTGGGCGCAGGTCAACCGTCCGCCGGATCAGACAGTCGAAGATGTACGAGCCAAGGTGGATTTCGACCTGGAGTACCTGAAACGCCGATCAGTGTGGTTTGATCTGTGGATCATGCTCAAGACCCTCCCTGTGATGTTCGAGCGCGATGGTTCGGGCCCGACCCAGGGCGACGCCGATGCGTAGTCTGACAGGCAACGACATCGACGTGGGCGTGACGAACGTGCTGCTGGTCAGTGCCCATGACTGGTTCGCGTCCGCTCTCCAGGCCGTCCTCGAGCCCGAGGGGTTCATATTCGCCCGTGCCCGATCGGCGCGACGAGCCTTGCGCACGGTCGAGAACATCGAGCCGGAAATCGTGATCATTGGTGAACGCCTGCCCGACCTCGATGCGGCGGGCCTGGCCAGCGCGCTATTGACCGGAGGG
This sequence comes from Gemmatimonadota bacterium, assembly GCA_029288095.1. GTDB lineage: Bacteria > Gemmatimonadota > Gemmatimonadetes > Palauibacterales > Palauibacteraceae > JARFPW01. The sequence goes on along the minus strand of JARFPW010000194.1, from coordinate 3,886 downwards.
CTGAAGGAAAGCGTGCCCATCCTCGTCTACTCTCCAAACTTCTGGCACGAACGGGAACAGGCGGCGGCCATGGCGGCCGGGGCCTGGGATATCATCAAGGAGCCGGTTCGGCCTTCGCTGGTCGTCGCGAAGCTTCGTCGCCTGCTCGAGATCAAGCGGCTCATCGAGTTGACCGAGGAGAGCTCGCTTACGGACGGCGGGACCGGGCTACTCAACCTTACCGGGCTCATGCGATCGATGCGCTTGTTGGAGGCCGCGGCTCAGCGCAACGCAGCTCCTCTGAGCTGCGTCGTGATCGGTCCGAGCGAAGCGGGGGCATCGGATCTCGAGCGCCAGAAGAACCTGGCGGCAGACCTGTGCCATCGCCTGGTGCGGGAATCGGATCTGTGCGGTTGGGTCGCCGAAGCCGATTTCGGCGTGGTGGCGTACAACACGACCGCAGCTGGCGTGACTTCGATAGTGCGACGTCTCAACGCGTCGCTGGCGAAGCGTCCGGACAGCGAGGCTCTGCATCCGCTCAGCGCCGGGGTTGTCGAGTTCACGGTGCCGGACGGCACTCCGACGCCACCGGCGCGGAGGATCGACCGGTCTCCGCGCATAGCCAGCCTGTCGCGGCTGGCCGCCGCCCAAACCGCGCTGAGAGAAGCCCGCCACAGCGGCGGCGGCATCCGGATCGCCGAGAATCACTGACCGCGCCAAATGACCTCGAGGGTCCGCGGCATTTCCCGCAAGGTACGTTTTGCGGCCCACCGCCTGCTGCGCCCCGTCCGTCGGGCGAAGATTGCACGGACACTGGCCCGGCTTCCGGGCTCGCCCTCCTGCCTGGTGGTTTGCCTCGGTAACGTGTGCCGCAGTCCGTATGCCGCCCAGCGACTCCGGGAGGCGTTTCGCGCACGGGGCCGGAGTGACATTCGGGTCGAATCCGCGGGTCTTGTTCAGCCCGGCCGTCCTAGTCCGGCCAACGCCCGAGTCGCTGCACGCCGTCGTGGCGTGGATCTGGACGAGCACACGTCGCGATCGGTCGGCACCGAACTTCTGGAGAGAGCCGACGTGGTGTTCGTGATGTCCGTCAGGCAGCAGAAAGAACTGCGGAGCCGCTTCGGCCACGGCACCCGGATAGTCTTGCTTGGAGACGCAGATCCGAGGCAGCCCTGGTCTCGTTCGATCAGGGATCCGTTCGAGCGGTCGCTTGGAGTCTATGCCGCGGTTTATAGCCGGCTGGACCGTTGCTGTGAGGCCATCGCCGATTGGATGTCAGCTGCGCCAGCCAGCCCACGAGCCGGCACCAAGGCCGAGGAGGCCGGCGGTCCAGCCAATTTGCGGGGCAAGCAGCCACAGGAGACCGTAGACCGCGCACGGCGCAGCGATGACGGTCGTCCGAAAGCGGCGGCCGGCTGACGCATGAAGGCCCAGAGCTGCGACAACCGAAAAGTACCCGAGGACGGCAAGCCACAGCGCGTCGGCAGCCGGCTCATTGAGACGCGGCCAGAGCGGTCCCATCAGCAATCGCCAGGAGCGTCCGGGAGCCGCCAGAGGTCCGCACTCGGATTCCCGGGTCGTTCTGATGCAAATCTGGCCGGACCGACGTTGCAGGGTGACGGAGAGGCGCTCACCCGGATCCGGGTGCAACCCCGCGAACCGGAGCTCGGGCGACCGGAACCTCCACGAGCGCGACCGGCGCCGCACACGAACGACGAGGTCGTTGCGTCGAGCTCCGACGAGGACCGATTCGATCCCGTGCCCATCGACTATCCTGAAGATCGGAGCGAGCCGTGCCGGCGCAGACCCGGCGGTGAACTCGACGATCAGCGGATCTATCCACAGACCAGCGCGGAGACCGGCGACGGCAACGTCGTCCAGGAGCCCGTCTGGAAGCGGCCGATCGGCGACTCCGGCAGCGTGCACCATACCGGGATACAGATCTGCGAACTCCAGCTTCGGGGTCCATTGGCCGTAATGGACGCCGGAAGGGATCTCGGGCTCAAGCAGCAACACTGTCATGGGTAGGGACACGCAGAGCAGTGCCGGCAAAGCCAGGGCGGCGATTATCTGCTTCGCATCCGCACGTCGGCGTCGATCGACGAGCAACGCACCCACGATGCCGAGAAGGCCTCCAAGCCAGTTGGCCAGCAGGTCCCCGGTGGTCGGATGTCGTCCCGGAATGAGCATCTGGAGGGACTCCACGGCCAACGGCAGGAGCAACACGAATGCGAATGCGAACATCCGACCGGACAGAGCTCGGAAGGCCAGGTATCCGATCGGCACGAACAGGCCGATATTGAGCACCAGGTCGGCGCCGCCCTCGGAACCACACAGCAGGCACAGGATGGGGACATCTTCGTTGGTTACCGGAGCCGGAAGCAGCGTCACGCAGAGGACCGCAATTGCGGCTCCTGTGAGCGCGCGGCCCGGTCTCGTTCGAACCTCCAGGTTGCGTATTCGGATCACCCCCTCCCAGCCGATCACGATACGGCCCTTCGCCCGCCTCGTGAAGACAGACTCGCTGGAGCGAGCTCTGCGGCGGAACGGGGACGCGGACTGATGTGTGGAGTCGCTGGCACTGTCGGTGGGGACTTGTCGCGGGAACGACCGGCCGTCGAGCACATCGTCCAGGCGATCGCGCATCGGGGGCCGGATGATAGCGGCGTGTGGTCAGGAGACGAAGCGGTTCTCGGGAACTGTCGTCTGCAGATCATCGACCTGCATGGCGGCCATCAGCCGCTCACCAACGAAGACGGCAGCCTGTGGATTACGTTCAATGGTGAGATCTACAACTACCGTGAACTGAGAGCAGGCCTGCTCGAGCGCGGACACGAGTTAAGCACGCATACAGACACCGAGGTCGTTCTCCACCTGTTCGAGGAGGAGGGCGAGGCATGTCTCCCGAAGCTCCGCGGGATGTTCGCATTCGCCATCTGGGACCGGCGCAACCACCGGTTGTTCGCCGCCAGAGACCGCTTTGGCCAGAAGCCATTCTACTACACTAGTTTCGGCAACCGCCTGGCGTTCTGTTCAGAAATCAAAGGTCTCCTCGTCCATCCCGACATTTCAGTGGAGCCCGAGGTAACGGCAATTGATTATTACCTTGCCCTTCGCTGCGTACCTCCGCCCCTGACGTTGTTTCGCGGCATATCCAAACTTGCTCCCGGCAGTCGGCTCGTCTGGAAAGACGGCGAAGTAGACGTGGATCGCTGGTGGTCCCCGTCGTATGGGAGCGATATCACCCGAAGCGATGACGAATGGATCGGCGGGCTGGAGGAGCGTATCGACGACGCTGTTCGTGTCCATCTCGAAAGCGACGTAGAGGTCGGCGCGTTCCTATCTGGAGGTCTCGACTCCGGCATCGTGACTTCGTCGATGGCTCGTCTCACTGGAAACCCGGTGCGCACATTTGCCGTCGGATCGGACGACCCGACGTTTGACGAGAGGCCGTTTGCCCGACAATTGGCGGACTACTGCGGGACCCATCACGTCGAGAGCGTCGTGGACGAGGGGCAGCTGGAAGCCATTCCGCACCTGGTACGATGCCTCGACGAGCCGTCCGATCCGATCTCGGCATGCTTTCACGAGGCGGCGCGACTGGCTTCTCAGGATGTAAAGGTCGTCCTCGGCGGCGACGGAGGTGACGAACTGCTCGCCGGGTATGACCGGTACGCCAAATTCGATGTGGTGGATCGGTTCAGGCACATCCCGGCCTGGGCTCGCAACGGACTGCTGCGTCCGATCGTGGGGCGAATGAAGCTCGGTTTCGGATATAAGGAAGTTGCCCAAAAGGCGCGCTGGATCCTGGAGATGGCTGACGTGACCGGCGGTCAGCGTTATGCTCGCATGACGAACTTCTTCCGATTCGATCCCGCCGAGCGATCCTCACTGTACGGACCGACCC
>JARFPW010000117.1 GCA_029288095.1 Gemmatimonadota bacterium | reverse complement strand
GTGTGCGCCGTATTGATTCTCGTCGGTCGATTCCGCGTGTTCGACAGCGCCGTGAAAGCCATTCTTGTCGTGCTGGCGGTCTCGACCCTCACGGCGGCGTTCGTGGCGGCCCCTCAACTCGACTTCGGTTCGTTCTCGTTCGTGCCGCGCACGGCCGACGGCGCCTTCGTCAGTTTCGCCTTTCTCCTCGCCCTGGCCGGTTGGATGCCGTCGCCGATCGACCTCTCGGTCTGGAGCTCACTGTGGACGCTCGCCAAGGACCGGGAACTAGGCTACCGGTCGGAGATGCGCCACGTGATGATGGACTTTCGGATCGGCTACGTCGGCACGGGTATCACGGCGGCCGCATTCCTGGTTCTCGGTACCGTGACGATGTACCAGACGGGTGCGACGTTCAGTCCGCAGGGCACGACGTTCGCCGGTCAGGTGGTCGACCTGTACGCAGCGACGCTGGGAGAATGGACGCTGCCGATCGTCTACGCCGCTGTGCTGTCGACGATGTTCTCGACGAGCCTGACGGTGATCGAGGGATATCCCCGGGCGCTCGCCCGAACCGTAGCGGTGTTGCGGGAATCCGACGCGGCGGACAGCGAACAGCACGGCGGCCGGCCGGGGGCCGTCTACCTGTGGGTGTTGATCGTCCTCGGGGTGGCTACGGTTCTCGTCCACGCGACGTTTCTCGGGGCGATGACGACGCTGGTTGACGTGGCGACCATCGTGGCGTTCCTCACGGCGCCGGCCCTCGGCTACCTCAACCTGCGGGCCGTGACGCTTCCGACTTTTCCTGTGGAGGCCCGTCCCGGTCGTGCGCTGCTCCTGCTGTCGTACGCCGGCCTAGCCATCCTCGGCAGCGTGGCGGTCGTCTTCGTGGTCACCCGGCTGGTCTGAGGGAGGCGTCGAGCGCCTGTTCGATGTCTGCCGTGAGGTCAGCGGCCGACTCGATCCCGACCGACAGCCGGATGAGGCCGTCGGTCACGCCGACTGCCCGCCGATCTTCCGGCGGCATCCCAGCGTGTGACGTGGTCGCCGGTCGCGTAACGAGGCTGTGTACGCCGCCCAGGCTAGGCGCCGAGATCGGTATGTGAAGGGCCGACATGAAGCGGTCGGCCGCGTCGAGACCGCCCGCCAGTTCGAAGCTCAGCATTCCTCCGTAGCCTCCGAACAGGCGACTGGCGTGCGCGTGCCCCGGATGTGCCGGGAGGCCCGGGTAGTTCACGCCCGTGACTTCCGGACGGTCATCCAGCAGCTCTGCCAGTGCCAATGCGGTCTCGTTCTGCCGCCGTACCCGGAGCCCCAGCGTTGCCATCCCGCGGCCCAGCAGGAAGCAGGCGTGTGGATCGAGGCTGCCGCCCAGCAGATTCAGCCGGTGCCGAAGGTCGTCGATCAAGTCGCCGCGGCCCAGCACGGCCCCGGCGACGATGTCGGAGTGTCCGTTCAGGTATTTCGTCCCACTGTGCAGCACGAGGTCGAATCCGATCTCGGCAGGTCGGAAGTTGATCGGGCTGGCGAACGTATTGTCGATCATCGTGACCAGTTCCCGGTCTCGGCCAAGCGCTACCACGGCTTCCAAATCGGGAATTCGCATGGTGGGGTTCGAAATCGTCTCGACGTAGACCGCTCGGGTCTCCGGCCGGACGAGTGCGGCCCAGTCGTCCGGCTTCTCCGGGTCTATCAGGTCGAAAGCAACCCCGAGACGCGGGAGCTCGTCCTCGACGAACGAGCGCGTTCCGCCATAGAGATGGCGGGAGAACAGGATATGATCCCCGGCGCCGACCGTGCTGAGGATGGCCGTCGTGATCGCCGCCATCCCGCTGGCCGTGACGATCGCCGCTTCCGCGCCCCCCACGGCGGCCAGTTTCGCGGCCAGCGCATCGTGATTGGGTGTGTTGTTCAGCCGGATGTAGCGAACGTCATCGTATGCGCCGTCGCCGGCGTGTTCGAAGTTGGCTGACTGGAAGATCGGCGTTACCACCGCGCCGTCGATTCCAGGGCGCGGGTCCCCGGCGTGAATCAACCGTGTATCGATGTTCCAGCGCGCGTCTGACATGGGCTCTCCAGGATTTGGTGTGGCGCTGTCGTACCGTAGGTTCGTGAATTCGCCCGGGTCAAGTCGGTTCCCACTTCCGGCGACTGGCTCACCTGCGGTTCGGCGTCGATATTTGAGCGCGTAACCTCACTGATTCCCGTGGAGACCCATGAACAGACGGCCTGACGGTTTGAGAGTGCTGGCAACGATCGGCGTCCTCGCGGCGGCGGTTCTCGCGTCGTGTGGCGAAACTGCACCCGAGGCGGCCGAGGGAACCGCTACTCTGATCCTCCGCGGCGCCAACGTCATCACGATGGATGACGCCGAGCCGCGAGCCGAAGCCGTGGCCGTAGTGGGCGACCGGATCGTCTACGTGGGCAGCAGTGATGGTGTCGAGGCCTGGCGAAAACCCGAGACGGACGTTTTCGATCTCGACGGGGCGACGGTGATGCCGGGATTCACGGACGCGCACGCGCATCTGATGGGCACCGGCAGGCTCAAAGCGCGCGTCGATGTACTGGAGACGACTTCCTTTCAACAGGTCCTCGACGCCGTGGCGGAAGCCGTGGCCGCAGCTGAGCCGGGGGAGTGGATCGTCGGGCGGGGCTGGCACCAGGAGAAGTGGACAGATCAGCCGCAGCCCTCGGTTCGCGGCTTCCCGGTACACGATGCGCTGACGGCGATCTCGCCCGATAACCCGGTGGCCATTCGGCACGCTTCGGGACACGGCCGCCTGGCTAATGCGCTCGCACTCGAGGCGGCAGGCATCACTGCCGATACGCCCGATCCCCCCGGCGGTGAGATTCTCCACCTGCCCGACGGGCGTCCGTCCGGCATGCTGCTCGAGAACGCGGAAGACATCGTGCATGAGGTCTACCAGGCGTGGCTCGACGCGCGCAGTCCCGCCGAGCGCATGGCTGACGAGCGACAGGCGCTTCGTCTGGGGATCGAGGAGTTCCTGCGCAACGGAATCACACAGGTGCAGACCGCGCCGGCCGACGAGCACGACGGCGCGGACGAGGAAGAGGTCGCCCTCTACCGCGCCGCCCTCGAGG
>JARFPW010000069.1 GCA_029288095.1 Gemmatimonadota bacterium | reverse complement strand
CCCCGCCGCCTTGATCATCGCCTGGTTCCACGGGGCGAAGGGACGCCAGAGCGTGGCACGTTCGGAAGCTTCACTGCTGCTGACACTCGCGGTCCTGGCGGGTATTGGCACCTACCGGATCAGTACGGGCGAGGAAGTCTCCAACTTCGACCCGGGCACGGACGCTCCGTCGGCCATGACATTGGCGGCGAACGACCTCGGCGAGCGGTCGATCGCCGTGCTCCCGTTCACCAATAACACGGGCCAGGACAGCCTGGATTGGATCGGTTCGGGCGTTTCCGACATGCTGACGACCAACCTGGCGAGCAACTCCGATCTGCGGGTCGTAAGTCCGCAGAAGCTGTTCGAGCTTCTCCGTGGCGCCGGCCAGGAGGAAGCGGACCACATCCCCGACGACCTCGCGATGTCGATTGCCGGCGAATCCGGCGCGCGGCGCATGGTGCGGGGTTCCGTGCTCGGAGGGCTGGATGATCTGGTCCTCGACGTCCAGCTGATCGACCTGTCGGACGGCACGGTGATCGCCGGCGAACGTGTGCGTGGCAGCGACGTGTTCGAGATGGCGGACACGCTGGCCGCGCGGCTGACGACCCGGCTTTCACCCACGACGGAGGATGTGGTCCGCATGGCGGAGCTGCCGCGGACCGAACGCCCCCCCGTTGCGCTGTCGGGCGGTTCGGAGCGCCTGCGAGAGCACCAGGTCGAATTGCGTGCGGCGTGGCGGGAAACCAGCATCGACGGGCGTCGCCGGGTCGTAGAACTCCTGGAGGACTGGCCGGGCCGGGAGGGCGAGGTGCGACAGGCGCTGGAGGAAATCGTCGTCGCCAATCCGGATGATGGCCGGGCCATTCTGCAGCTCGTGGGAATCGCCGGCAGCCTCGGCGACGCCATCGCCGTTGACTCGTTGATCCCGCGTTTTCTGGCAGTGGAAACGGACTCCGTGGCCGCCCTCATGGGTCTGGGGCGCGCGTACGAGAAGATGGGGCAGATCGAACTGGCCCGGAACCAGTACGAATCCCTGATCGAGCGCCGGCTCGGCGGGACGGCGCCGGTGGACCGGCTGGTCCGGACCTATCTGCGCGGAAACACGCCCGACGAGGCACGGACTGTCCTGGCACGCCTGGTCGACAGCGACCCGGATCTCGAAGCGCGTGCACGGCTGCTGACGGCCGATACATATGCCTGGGAGGGCGATTTCGACGCGGCGCTCGCCGGGTACGCGGAGGCTGAGCGGCTCGCCGAGGCAGCGCGGGACCAGCCGACGCGCGCCGCCGCCGTGGAAGCCTCGCTGGCCGCCCAATGGGTGCTGAATCCAAACGAGGGCGCATCGCGGATCAATCGGTCCATGTGGACGCTGCTGGAACTTGGCCGGCACCAGCAGGCCCAGAACCTCATCGAGTCCGCCGAACGGCTCTACATACGCGACTCAGACCGCCTGCCACCCGTGGACGTTCACGTCCTGCTGTATGCGCGCGGTCGACTGCACGAACTGCAGTCCGCCGACCGGGCGGCTGCGCGAGCGTACGATCGCCTGTTGTCCGACTGGGGCGGAGTCATCAACCGGCTACCCAGCCTGGCAGACGCTCCCCAGCGGCTCGCCGGCCTGAGGGGGAACTGATGCCGAATAAGGCGCCGCACGCGGGCAACGGTCGTGACGCGTACGGCATCGTTCGCAGCGACCGCACGGATGACGCTCCGGCCTGGCTCATCCAGCGCGCATCGCGAACGCTCCGCGTGCTGTTTCTCCGTCTCATGGAATCGCGGGCTTCAGGTGTGACGCCGGAGATGTGGCTGGTGTTATCGCGACTCTACGCGAGAGACGGGCAGTATCAGACCCAGATCGCCGACGGCACGTTTCGCGACCGGCCGAATACATCGCGCATTCTCTCCGGTCTGGAGTCCCGGGGATATGTCCGCAAGGAGAAGGACGGCGAGGACATGCGCCGCGTGCGGATCTACCTGACCGACGCCGGCAAGCAGTTCGTCCAGGACATCGCCCCGGTCGCGGCCCGCACGCGCGACACGTTGTACGCGGGCCTGACGCGTGATGAGCTGCGGGTGCTACGCAGAATTCTGCGACGTATCGAAAACAACGCACTCGAGTTCATGGAGACGGAGGTCGACTGAAAAAAGGCCGCCCCGAAAGGCGGCCTTTTTCAATTGTTCGCAGACTACCCGTCGATCAGGAACGGCGAAGTCTGATGCCTCCGTTGACCGTCGACAGCTCGAGATCGTGGCCGCCGTCACCGATCTGACCTCTCATGCGACGGTTGGAGAACCGCCCCTGGATCGTCAGGGGGAAGTCGGACTCGAGTCCGCCGTTCACCGTTGAAGCGCTGACATCCGCGTTGGCTCCGGCAGGCAACTCAACCGTGATACCCCCGTTCACCGTCGCGAACGACAGGTCGCTCTTCAGATCCTCGCCCATCCGGGCTTCGATGGATCCGTTGACTGTCGAGGCTTCCACGTTGCCGCTGGCCTCGACCTCGACATCACCATTCACGGTGCTGGCCTGAACGTCTCCATCCACACCACGCACGTCTACCTCACCGTTCACAGTACCGACGGCCAGGTCGATTCCGGCCGGCAGCTCCACGCGGAATTCGACCGACGTGTCGTTGTCATGGTTGCTCATGTGGTTATCGCCCGGGCCGCAGCGGTTCTCGCGCTTGCCCGGCTTGTTCGGATACATCGCGCAGATTGTCACGCCGCCCGAGTGCTCGACGACCTCGATCGTCACATCGTCCGGGTCGCCCTTCCGGCCCTCCTTCTTGGTGGCCGTCACATGCACCTGGCTCCCCGAGGAAGCCACGACGTCGATACCGCCGTTGATGCCACGGATCTCCACCTCGTCACCCCGATCCACGGATCCGCGCCACTCGAAGTCCTGCGCGGCCAGCGGAGCGGCGGAAGCCAGCAGCAGACTCCCCAGTACCAACGCCCCTCGCGTCCAATTACTCATTTCCCCTCCCGAATCCCGTTGTTACCGGGACTTGTTTAAGCGAATCACCCCGTCGAACGACGACAGCTCGATGAGCGCTCGTCCGGTTCCGAGTGTGAACGAGAATCGCTTCTGCGAGAAATCGCCCTCGATCTGAATCGGGATGTCCGATACGAGTTCGCCGTCGAATGTCGCGATCGACACCCGCGCGTTGGCTTCGCTCGGTACCGTTATGTCCAGGTCCCCATCGTGGGTCGACATGAAGTACCTGCCGCCGTCATGGATCGCTCCGCGGAACGTGACGTCACCATCGACCACATTCACGCCGACGTTTTCCGAGTCGATATTCAGCAGCTCCACGTCCCCTTCGACGGATTCGACCCTGAGCGTTCCCCGCGAATCGGTCACGCTGACGTCTCCGTCGATGGCGTGCACGGCGATGTTACCGCGAGCGTCGCGTACCGCGACATTTCCATCGACTGCATTGAGGGCCACGTTTCCCGAGCCTCCAGTGACGTCGATCACACCCTCGACGGAATTCACCGCGATATTGCCCGCGGATCCGTCGATCGTCACGTCGAGCTCTACGCCCTGCAAAGCAATGGACATTCCGCGCGGTGCGGTAATGTCGAACTCTACCCGCGGCAGACCGTACTCTCCCGCCACCCGTACGCGAACTGTGGAGCCCGCGTTTCGGATGGACACGGGACGTCTGCCGTCATCCCAGTCCGCCCGGATGCGCAACTCGTCCCGGTCCCACGTTGAAACGGTCACCGTTCCCTCGTGGTTCTGCAGATCGAGTTGTCCGGTCCCCGACACGGCGAACGTCGTGTCCATCTGCTGCCCCATCGCCATCGACGCCATAAGCGCCGCCGCCATATGCGCAATCATGCTTCCTGCCCCCTATGTGCTCGCAGCGACGAGTGCCGTCGCGTTCTCGAGTAATCTGAGCTTCCGTGCTCGCGCGCTCGCGAGGTGCTGGTTCAGATATGTGCTGTTCGGATCCAACTCGAGCGCCGCTTGCGCCTGATTGATCGCCTGATCGATCGTCGCCAGGCTGTGCTCGAGCACCCGGATGGTCTCCGCGTCCAGCAGCCCCCTGCCCGCTTTGATCCGAGCCTCGAGATCCTCGACAGCCAGAGAGTAGCCGACGGGATCGTCCGCACTCGCGAAGCCGGGTTGCAGCTGGGATTCGACCCCGGCTACGGGGTCGGTGCCGATGGAGCCCGGAATCGCATCGCCCCCCATGCGGGCGAGGCCTACACCAAGCAGCATCATGATACCCGCAGCAGCCGCGAACTGCGGAATTGTTACCGTAATGATGCGTCGAGGCGACGCCTCCGGCGCTGCCTGGATCCTGTCCCGGATCTCCGGCCACAGGTCCGTCGCCGGGGCGGCATCAGCACAGTTGGCTGCCGCGGTCTTCACGGCCCGAAGTTCATCCAGCGTCTCCCGGAGTCCCGCGTCTTCAGCCAGCCGGGCTTCGAGCGCCTCTATCGCGCCACGGCCCAACTCGCCGTCCAGGTATTCCGAAAGTCTGTCCGTCCAGTTCTCGTTCATCGTCTTTCTCAACGTGATACGTAAGTCCGCATCACCATGCGAGCGCGGTGCAGTTGCGCCTTGCTCGTGCCTGTCGTCACACCGAGTAGCTTCGCGATTTCCCGATGTTTGAATCCTTCCATGTCGTGGAGCACGAACACCTGCCGCGCCCCCGGAGGCAGGCTCTTCAACCCCGCCTCGAACTCCGGACCGATCGTGCCGACCCGGTCGCGTCCCGACATCATCTCGAGAGTCGGTGCCGCGTCGGCCAGGAACCTCTCCCGATGGATGGCGAGCTGCCTGCGCCGGCCAAGCACGACGTTCACGGCTACCCGATGCAACCAGGTGCCGAACGCCGCATCACCGCGAAACGTGCCCAGCTTCTGCCACGCCCGGACGAACACGTCCTGCGTGACCTCGTCCGCCAGATCGTCCCCCAGCATCCGCCGAACGAGCGTATGGATTCGATCCACGTGGCTTCGATACAGACGCTCGAACGCCTGCACGTCGCCGCCCGCCGCGAGTTCCGCGTCGGAGGCCTGATTCGGAAAGCCCCTGTGCTCGGCCACGGCGATCGTCGTCTCCATGCAGTGAGTTGGACCACGTGAACTGCCAAATGGTTGACGTAGACGGCGAATTTGCGCAACGGTGGACGAACGCCGCATATCAGGCGCATGCCTGGATCGGTTTGGTTGTACACGTTCGGCTGCAAGGCCAACCAGTACGATACGGAGCGCATGCGGCAAGAGCTCGAAAGCCGCGGCGCCCGGATCGTGGCGGACGCGGCGGATGCCGGGACCGCCGTCCTCAATACGTGTACAGTCACCTCGGCGGCAGATGCCGCTGCCCGCCGCATGATACGGAAACTCAATCGCCGGCACCCCGAGCTCCAACTCGTGGTGGCCGGGTGCTCGTCGGCCCTGCGTGCCGAGGAGTATCGGACCATGCCGGGCGTAGCGGGCGTCGTGGAGGGGCACGACGCGGTTGCCGTGGCGGCGGTGGTTGCCCCCGAATCTGCGCTGAGCGCCACACACGAGGAGCCGATCGGAGGCGTACTTCTGCGATCCAATCGGCGCGGCGCCCGCGGCTGGCTGAAGATCCAGGACGGCTGCGATCGAAAGTGCTCGTTCTGCGCCACTCGCCTCGCCCGAGGGGAGAGCCGGTCCCGACCCGTCGGGGAGGTCGTAGCCGAAGCGGCGCTGCAGTCCCAGGTGCACGGCGAACTCGTTCTGACGGGCATCCACATCGGCCACTACGGGCACGACCTGGAGCCGCGCGTGAGCCTGGCGTCTCTGTGTGCCTCGATTCTCGATGCGGTGCCGGGGGTACGTCTGCGCCTTGGATCGATCGAGGCTACTGAGATCGACGACGACCTGGTGAATCTCCTGGCGATGTCGGGCGGCTCACTGGCTCCCCACCTGCACGTGCCGATGCAGAGCGGGAGCGACTCCGTGCTGCGGCGGATGCGGCGCTGGCACACTCGCGACGACTATCGTTCGCACTTGCTTGAGATCGTGGAGCGCGTCTCGCCGCTGGGCCTGGGTGCCGACGTGATCGCGGGCTTCCCCGGTGAGACTGACGAGGATCACGCTCTCACGCGCGAGCTCATAGAGGAGTTGCCGTTCTCGTACCTCCACGTCTTTCCGTGGTCACCGCGGGACGGGACGATGGCCGCAGAACTGCCGAACCGTGTTCCCCCGTCCGTGGCCGCGCAGAGGGCGCGCAAGTTGAGGGAAATAGGCATCGCGAAGGGAAGGACCTATGCCGCCAGCCGCATCGGAGGTATCGCACGCGTGGCGGTCGAGACAGGGGCATCGGGGCTGACGGGCGATTACCTGCGCGTACAGCTTGCCGGTGCGGGTGACTCAGCCGTTGCCGGCACCCTGATCGACGTGCGCCTCAGCGGGTCGGCGAGCGGGGTGCTGCATACCGGTTCGACCGGTCGGGCCGCGCTGCCGGTCCTGGTGGCCGCCACGCCTGGCTGACTTGGGCACGCAGACGGGACCCGGCCGGCCGCTGTATACTGCGACGTTCCCCCCGGAGAGTGATGGAGGCCTGTAAATGCAGGAAGCGCCAAAGCGTCTGAGCAAGGAACTCGGGCTGGCCGACGTTTACGCGGTCAGCACGGGCGCGATGTTCAGCTCCGGTTTCTTCCTGCTGCCCGGGCTGGCCGCTGCCAAGACGGGTCCGTCCGTCTTCCTCGCGTACCTGCTGGCGGGGCTGTTCATCCTCCCTGCCATGCTCAGCAAGGCGGAGCTCGCTACGGCCATGCCGCGCGCGGGCGGGACATACTATTTCCTGGACCGCGCGCTGGGACCGCTGGTCGGCACGGTCGGCGGGCTCGGCACCTGCCTGGCCCTCGTCCTCAAGAGCGCCTTCGCGCTGGTGGGCATAGGTGCCTACCTCGGCATCTACGTGAATGTGCCGATCAAGCCGATCGCGATCGGCTTCGCGCTCGCCTTCATGGTGGTCAACGTGGTGGGTGCCAAGGAGAGCGGAGGGCTGCAGCGGATCCTGGTGACGGCGCTGGTCGGGATCATGGCCCTGTTTGTCCTCCAGGGCCTCTTCACCGTGTTCGCGGGAGACGCCGCTGGCCAGGTCGGGGATCGCTTCGACCCGTTCCTGGCGTTCGGATTTCAGGGGTTCATGGCCACGGTCGGGTTCGTGTTCGTCTCCTACGCGGGTCTGACGAAGGTGGCGAGCGTGGCCGAGGAAATCCGCGATCCCGACCGGAACATCCCGCTCGGCATGGCCCTGTCGCTGGCCACGGCGGTGATCGTGTACACGGTGGGTGTGTTCATCATCGTGGCCGTGCTTCCGCCCGATGAGCTGCGTCACAATCTGACTCCGGTCGCCACGGCCGCGGAGGTACTCTTCGGTTGGCTGCCGGGTGGCGTGGGCCTCCTGCTCATCGTGGTGGCGGCCATCGCTGCCTTTGCCTCGACCGGCAACGCCGGGATACTCTCGGCCTCCCGCTATCCCCTCGCGATGGCGCGCGACGGGCTGGTGTCTGCGCGCTTTGGCGTCATCGGCCGCCATGGTACGCCGACCTTTGCAATCGTCGCCACGACCCTGCTGAAGATCGCCTGCATCCTTTTACTGGACGTCGAAGGCATCGCGAAGCTAGCGAGCGCTTTTCAGCTCCTTCTGTTTTCCCTCGTCTGCCTCGCGGTCGTGATCATGCGCGAGAGCGGCATCGCAGGATACGACCCGGGCTTCCGCTCACCTTTGTATCCGTGGATGCAGATCGCTGGCTTCCTCGTGCCGTTCTGGCTCATCACGGAAATGGGCCACCAGGCGGTGCTCTTCACGCTCGGCCTGATCGCCGCGACGATCGTCTGGTACTTCGGCTACGGTCGTCGTCGTACGGCCAGGGCCGGAGCGATCTTTCATACATTCGCGCGCCTTGGCGAACGGCAGCACTCGGGCCTTGATGTAGAGCTGCGCGGCATCGTGAAGGAGAAAGGACTTCGAGACGAGGATCCGTTCGACGAGGTCGTGGCCAGATCTGCCGTAATCGATCTGCAGGACGAGCTTTCCTTCAGCGACGTGATCCGGGGTGCGGCAGAAGCCCTGGCACGAAGCACCGACGTAGCAGTCGACGTGCTCCGCCACGGCTTCGAGGCGGAACGCGTGGCCGGATTCATACCGGTGGCACGAGGCGCTGCCCTACCGCACCTGCGCGTCGACGGGCTGGAACGACCCGCCATGCTGCTCGTCAGGTCACGATCGGGAGTCCCGGTGGATGCCACCGGGGGAGATCCCGTGCACGCGGTGTTCTTCCTCCTCAGCCCTGAAGACGAGCCGGGCCAGCATCTCCGTCTGCTGGGTCACCTGGCGACGCACGTGGACGACGTGGGGTTCCTAGACCGCTGGCTCGCGGCGCGAGACGCCGACGAACTCCGGGCGTCCCTACTGCGGGAGGAGCGTTCCCTGTCGCTCCACCTGGACCCAACCGGCCCGGCGGCAGAACTGATCGGCCGCTCCCTGCGCGACGTGGATTTGCCTGAAGACACGCTCGTCGCGCTCATTCGACGCCGGGGGCACAGCGTCATTCCGCAGGGGTCGACGGTGTTCCAGCCGGGTGACCGCCTGACCGTTATCGGAGCGCCCCACGCGATCCGGACGGTAGCGGAGCGCTACGCCCGGGACGGGGGCGCGTGACGGCCGGGCAGGACAGCCTGTGAGCTGGGTCGTCCAGCGGATCTTTGGCCTTGTCGTCCTCGTCGTACTCATCCTGGTCCTGCGCCAGATCGGGCCTTTGCCCATTCCGGGCGCGTCCACCGCGCTCACCCTGGGTTTCCTGCTACTGTGCGCGTACATCGGTGGGCTGATTGCGGGTGGGCTAGGCCTGTCGCGCGTCACCGGGTACATCGGGATCGGGCTGATCCTCGGGCCCAGCGTATTCGGCATCGTGTCCGATGCCGATGTACGAGGCCTGCAACCGTTTTCCAGTGTCGCGATCGCATTGATAGCACTGACGGCGGGGGGGGAGTTGAGCATCGAGCGCCTCCGGGGCGCCGGTCGCTACCTGGCCTCGATCACGCTGATGCAGACCCTGGTCGTGCTCGCGCTCGTGTTCGCAGCGGTGCTTGCCATGAGCCCGCTGTTGCCTTTCACGGCGGGCCGGGAATTCCCGATTGTGGTCACGATGGCGATGGTGTTCGCCGCGCTCGCCGTCGCCTCAAGCCCGTCGGTCGCGATTGCAGTGATCACAGACACGGGCTCGGAGGGCAACGTCACCACGACGGTTCTCGGGGTCACTGTGCTGAAGGACGTCCTGGTCATCGTACTGTTTGCCGTCGCTCTTACGATCGCGTACTCCGTGCTGGAACCGGAAACGGCGGAACGGGCCGGTCTGGCCGTGACGATCGCCTGGGAAGTAGGCGGTTCGATACTCCTCGGCACCGGCTTCGGGCTCGCGATCGCGGCGTACCTTCACTGGGTGAGCGAGCACCTGGTCGTGTTCACGATCGCAATGGCCTGGATCCTCGTGGAAGTCTCGCAGACCCTGCACCTCGAACTGCTGCTCGCGGCTCTTACGACCGGTTTCGTGCTCGAGCTCGTGAATCCGATTGAGGGCGACGAGTTCGTTCACGCTCTCGAGGCAGCGTCGCTGCCCCTGTACGCGCTGTTCTTCAGTCTGGCGGGAGCCGGCGTGCACCTGGTGGAGCTGATGCACATGTGGCAGTGGGCACTCCTTCTCGTCGCCGTTCGTGCGCTCGGACTATGGGCCGGCACGAACCTCGGAGCTCGGCTCGGCAACGCACCCGAGGAAGTCAGGCGCTACGCCTGGCCAGCTTTCGTGTCCCAGGCCGGAGTTGCTCTCGGCATGGCGACCCTTGTAGCGCGCGAGGTCCCCGGCTGGGGCGCTGAGCTGCAGGGCCTGTTCGTGGGAATCGTGGCCGTGCACGAGCTCATCGGGCCGATCGCAGCAAAGTGGACACTCGATCGGGCGGGCGAGACCGGGAAGGCGCCGCGAACGAACGTGAGCGGCTTGGCCCACTAGGCGGGAAACTTCCATTGCGCTCGGCGGTATCGTTTGCCATGAACCGCGTACTCCCGCTGACAATAGCCTTCCTGCTTGCGATTCCCCCAGTGCTGCTCGCCCAGGCCAGCGGCTCGATATCCGGGCGCGTGTCGCTTGCCGGTGAGATGCCTGCGCCGGTTCGCGGAGCGACGGTCAGTCTGCCCGGTCTCGGGCTCGTCGCGATCAGCGATTCGACGGGGGCGTTCCGTTTCGAACGAGTCCCTGCCGGACAACACGAGATCTTCGCGCAGCGCGGCAACGCGCGTTCGCCTCGCCGACAGGTCAGCGTGGCCGCTGGCGAGACGGTGGCTGCGGACTTTCTTCTCGCGGTAGCTCATGTCCTCGAGGCGATCACGGTAACGGGGAATCCTCGGGGGCAGACCACGGCACTCGAAGCCTTCGGAGCGCTGACTTCTGTGTCCTGGCGAGACCTGTCGGAACGGATGAGCGGCTCACTGGGCGAGACCCTGGACGGAACTCCGGGAATTGCCAAGCGAAGCTTCGGGCCCGGTAGCTCGCGTCCAATCGTACGTGGCTTCGACGGTGACAGGGTGCTGATCATGCAGGACGGTCTTCGCACCGGGGATGTATCGAGCAGCTCCGGCGATCATGGAGTGCTCACGGATCCCGCCAGCCTGAAGCGTGTTGAGGTCCTCAAGGGTCCGGCGACGCTCCTCTATGGATCGAATGCAGTTGGCGGCGTGGTGAACGCCATCAGCTATCACGATTTCACGCACGAGGCACCGCCGTCCGGCACAAGCGGATTCGTGACCCTGGATGCAGCGACGGACGACGAGCGGGTCGGGGGCAATTTCGAGGCACAATACGGTGCCAACGGGTGGCTCGTGTGGGGTGGAGGCGGAGCCAGGCGGAGCGGCGACTACGATGCGCCTGATGGCACGATCGAGAACTCCAGCACGCGGATGGAGCGGGCCTCCATCGGTGGCGGGCGCCACTGGGGCGACGGTTTCCTGGACGGAAGTGTGGAGTTGAACTGGGGCCGGTACGGCGTACCGTTTGCGGCGAGCTTCGAGCCGGGCGCCGAGCCGATCGACCTCTCGAGCGAGCGCATGGCTCTGCGCCTTAACACTGGATTGAGGTCGCTCGGCGGATTTCTGGAAGACGCCCATGCGCATGTCACCTACATCGACTGGTCGCACGAGGAACTCGAGGGCGAGGAAGTAGGCACCCAGTTCTCGAACGAGACGCTGGTCGTCCGGGCCGAAGCGAACCATCGGGCCCGCGGGAAGTGGTCCGGTACCTTCGGCGTCTGGGGACAGTCGCGCTCTTTTGAAGCCGTCGGCGAGGAGGCGCTCTCCCCGCCCGTCGATCAGTTGTCGTTCGCCTTGTTCGCGCTGGAGGAGCTCGATCTCGGCGCCGTTCGCCTGGCTGGTGGAGCAAGGCTCGAAACTAACAACTACGACGTCGCTGCGGGGTTGCCGGATCGTTCCTTCACCGGGGTGTCAGGGTCGTTCGGCGTCAACGCATCCCTGGCAGAGGGGGCGGCGCTCTACGCCAGCGTGAGCCGGTCCCATCGTTCACCGGCCCTCGAGGAGCTCTACAACAATGGCCCCCACATCGGAAACCTGACGTTTGAGGAAGGAGATCCGGACCTCGGGAGTGAGATCACAACGGGTCTGGATGCGGGAGTCCGGCTGCAGTCCGACAATCTGAACCTCGAGGTCGGCGCATTCGTCTATGACATCGCCGACTACGTATTCCTGCAGCCGACCGGCGAAATCGAGGACGGGCTGCCGGCAGGGCGCTATTCACAGGGCGACGCGCGTTACATGGGCCTGGAGGCCGGGGTCGATCTTCGCGTATCGAGCGACCTGCGGATCCTCGGAGGCATCGATCTCGTGCGGGCGGAGCTCACCACCACCGACGACCCGCTCCCGAGAATCCCTCCCTTGAGGGCCCGCCTCGGTCTCGACGTACATGTGAAGGGCTTGGATATCCGACCGGAGGCCGTGTTCGTAGCCGAGCAGGACCGCGTGTTCGGGATGGAGACGACGACCGACGGGTACACGCTGCTTTCACTGACTGCCAGTTATACGGTGCTCAGTGGATCGAGGCAGCATGTCGTCAGCCTCCGGGTGAAGAACCTCGGTGACGAGTTGTACCGCAACCACTCGTCGTTCATCAAAGACCTGGCTCCGGAGCAGGGTCGATCGGCTCAGCTGACGTACAGTGTGCGGTTCTTTTAGGCCCGACCCTTGCAATGAACTCTGCTGCTGGAACCTGGAAAGTTGGACCGGGTTTCAGCAGTAGAAGTTTGATTCCAACGGATTTCGTCGTATTATTGGCGAACCACCGGCGCGTCCGCGCCGGTCCTTAAGAAGCATCGCTGGGGTCTCCAGGTGTAGTTGCTGCTCTTTTTGCCACCACCTTGAGGGACCATTCCCGGACGATTTGCACTCAACAGACGAAATGGAAGTAATGTGACGAACGAAGGAAACCTCGGCGTACTGCAAGTCATCAACAACAGGTCGGGGTTCATTCGCCGGCCCCAGGCCGGCTACACGCCCAGCGATGACGACATTTATGTCGGACAGCGGCTGATTCGGAAGTTCGGGCTGCGCTCGGGCGACGAGATCGCCGGCGAGGCCGGACCCGCACCGGGTAACGGCAAGAGCCCGCCACTGAAGCGTGTGTTCACTGTCAACGGATTGCCCGTCGAGCAACTCACGGACCGCCCGCAGTTCAACCGCCTCTCCGCGCAGCACCCCAACGAACAACTCAAGCTTGAATGCGGTCTGACCCGGCTCGGAAATGCGGATCCCACGAACCGGATCATCGATCTGTTCTGCCCGCTCGGGAAGGGGCAGCGCGCGATGATTGTGGCACCGTCAAAGGCCGGAAAGACGATGGTCCTGCAGGCGATCGCCGAAGGGATCGTGAAGAATTATCCGGGAGCTCTCGTGATGATCCTCCTGGTAGATGAGCGGCCCGAAGAAGTCACCGAGATGGAGTCCTGCGGATATGGCGAGGTCGTCGCATCGAGCTTCGACTATCCGGCCGACCGGCACGTTGCCGTCGCCGAGATGACGCTCGAACGAGCTCGCCGGCGTGTGGAAATGGGACAGGATGTCGTGATCATCCTCGACTCCATCACGCGCCTCGCGCGTGCCTACAACCAGGTGGAAGAGGGCAGCGGGCGTACCCTCAGCGGAGGCCTGGATGCCTCGGCGATGGACAAGCCGAAGCGATTCCTCGGCAGTGCGCGCAAGGTAGATCCCGCACAGGGTGGCGGCTCTCTGACGATCATAGCGACCGCGCTCGTCGATACGGGCTCCAAGATGGACCAGGTGATCTTCGAGGAATTCAAGGGCACCGGAAACAGCGAGCTTGTCCTCAGTCGGGAGCTCGCCGACAGGCGGATCTACCCGGCGATCGACCTCAATGCGAGCGCCACGCGCCGCGAAGAGCTGCTGCTGGGTGATGCGGCGCTCGCCTGCTCGCACGCCATGCGACGCGAGCTGGGCGGAGTATCGGAGGTCGAAGCGATGAGCGAGGTTCTCGGCATCATGCGCCGCACGAAGTCCAACGACGACCTGCTGCAAATGGTCGCAGCCAAAATCTGACTCCGACAGGTACCCGCATGCCCGATCGTCCGACTCTGCCCGCACGCATCGCGGGGCTGGACGTGCTCGCCAACAACCTGTGGTGGACCTGGCAGCCGGCGGCCCGGAAACTGTTTCGCGGCCTGGGCCGTACCGTGTGGATTCAGAGCCGGAAGAACGCGATCGAAGTCCTCCACCGCATCGACCAGGAGCGTCTCGAGGCTGTTGCGGCCGACCCCCTGTTCCTCCGCGAGTACGATGCCGTGATGGCCGAGTTTGAAGGCGTACTCGATAACACGCACTCCTGGTACCACGGCGAGTTCGCCGGCAGCGGGCCGGCCGGCATCGCCTACTTCTGCGCGGAATTCGGAGTCGACACTTCGATTCCGATCTATTCCGGCGGTTTGGGTATCCTGGCGGGTGACCACTTCAAGGAGGCGAGTGACCTCGGTGTGCCGCTTACCGGAGTGGGGCTCCTGTATCAGAAAGGCTACTTCCGGCAGCGTCTCAGCGCGGCCGGCGAGCAGATCGCGATCGACGAGCCGTTCACGCCCGCTTCGATGCCGCTGGAACGGCTCAACGGCCGCAACGGAAACGGCTCGCACGCGACGCTCACATTGGCCGGGCGGGACGTGCACCTCGGAGTCTGGCGCCTGCGGATCGGCCGCAACGCGATCTATCTCCTGGACACGGACATCGAGCCCAACCATCCGGATGACCGCGTCCTCTCGCACCAACTCTATCGCGGCGACCTCGAGATGCGGCTCCGACAGGAAATCGTGCTCGGCATCGGCGGTGTGCGCGTACTGCGCAGCCTCGGGGTCGAGCCCGCCGTGTGGCACGCGAACGAAGGCCATCCGGCGTTCATGGTGGTGGAGCGGCTGCGGGAACTCGTGACGACCGGAACACCTGTCGAACAGGCCATGCAGGACGTCGCGGCAGCCACGGTGTTTACCACCCACACTCCGGTTCCTGCAGGGCACGACGCGTTTACCGCGGACCTCATCGAACGCTACTTCGAGGGCTACCTCCCGGACCTCGGCCTGGACCGCGAGGCCTTCTTCAACCTCGGCCGGCATCCGGCCGACGACGGCCGCTTTCACATGTCGGTTCTCGCGTTCCGGATGTCCGCGTATCGCAACGGCGTCAGCCGCCTTCACGGCGCCGTCGCGCGCCGTATGTGGCAGGAGCTGTGGCCAGCGGCCGCCGGCAAGCACGAACCCGTCCCGGTTCTCGGGCTCGACGCGCCCGTCGAGGAGGACGTGCCCATCGGTCACGTCACGAACGGGATCCACGTGCCCACCTGGGTGTCTCCAGCGTTTCAGAATCTGTTCGACCGGGAACTCGCGCCGGACTGGATCCGTCGCCAGGACGAATCCGCGCTCTGGGAGCGCACCCTCGACATACCGGATGGCCTGGTCTGGGATGCCCACGTCGCGTGCAAGGACAGATTGTTCGGGGTGCTGCGACAGCGAGCCCGGCGCCGTTGGATGGACGAGGGCTCGGCTCCGGGCCAGGTCGTCGCGTCCGGGACGTTGCTGGATCCGCACGTCCTGACGCTCGGGTTCGCGCGACGGTTCGCCACGTACAAGCGCGCCAACCTGATTCTCAGCGACCTCGATCGACTCGAGAC
>JARFPW010000064.1 GCA_029288095.1 Gemmatimonadota bacterium | reverse complement strand
GCACAACCTCGCCAGGTACTTCGAAGAGCTGGGAGAGACCACCTGCGTGATTCGGAATGACTCGGTCGGGGCTCAGGATGCCCTGGACCTGGGCTGTGAACTGGCTGTTCTCTCACCAGGGCCAGGACGGCCAAGCGAAGCCGGCATCTCGACTGAGTTCGTCCGTCTGGCTCCTGCGGAGCTGCCGATTCTCGGCGTCTGCCTTGGACACCAGTGCATCGCAGAGGCGTTCGGCGGCACAACGGCCCCCGCCCCAGTCCCCGTGCATGGCAAGCTCACCCCCGTTCGGCATGACCGAGACGACCTGTTCGCGGGCATACCATTGCCTTTTCAAGCGACCCGATACCACTCTCTGGCCGTCCCACAGGGCAGCCTCCCCGAGTGTCTCCGGCCCCTCGCCTGGACCGAGGCTGAGACGCTGATGGCGTTTCGCCATGTCGAAAGACCCGTCTGGGGAATTCAATTCCATCCAGAGGCCCTGCTCACCGAACATGGGCACGCCTTGCTGGGAAACTTCCTCGCGCTCGGCCGCGGACAACAGCCGTTGGGCACGGAAGCCGACGTCCCAGCCGGGGAGCTACGCGGTCAGCCCAGCGACCCGGACGGGCGGGAACCAAGCCGGCGCCGATAGGCCAGGCCCTCGGCGACGTCATCGGGTCGGATGTCCTGCGCACCGGCCAGGTCCGCGATCGTGCGGGCAACTCGCTGCACCTGGTGACAGGCGCGGGCACTCAATCCGAACCGGCGCGCAGCCTCCGCGAGGATTGAGCCGCTTTCGTCATCAAGCCGGCATTGGATCCTGAGATCGGCTGCGGCCAGGTCCGTGTTGCGGACGTCCTGGCCCCGCCGGCTGGTAAACAGGCGAGCCGCGACTACGCGTTCCCGAACCGTTGCGCTGGAAGCCGGAGGCGCCTGAGCCGAACTCGACCGCCAGCGGTGGGCGGGCACTTCGTACGTCATATCGATTCGGTCGAGGAGTGGACCGCTCAGTCGCCTGAGGTAGCGACGGACGATCCACGGGTCGCATACGCACCGTCCTGACACACTTGCCGCAAACCCACACGGGCAGCCGTTCATCGCAGCAACGAGTTGGAAGCGGGCTGGAAGCGTGACGGCACCCCGTTCGCGAACGATGCGCACGGTCCCGGCCTCGAGCGGTTGGCGCAGTGCCTCCAGAACGGCGGGTCGGAACTCGCCCAGTTCGTCCAGGAACAGGACACCGCGGTGGGCGAGAGATACCTCGCCGGGATTCAACCTGGACCCTCCGCCGATCAGCCCCACGGACGTTACGGTGTGGTGGGGTGCCCGGAATGGCGGCGCGGCAATCAGTCCGGTTCCTGGGTCGAGCAGGCCGGCGACGCTATGCGCGACCGTGACCTCAACGGCTTCCGATTCGGTGAGTGACGGCAAGAGGCCCGGCAGGCGAGAGGCCAGCATCGTCTTGCCGCATCCGGGCTCCCCCAGCAGCAGAAGATGGTGCCCCCCGGCGGCCGCGATTTCCAATGCGCGCTTCGCGCCAGCCTGGCCCTGGACGTCGGCCAGGTCGGCCGAACTTGTCGTAGCCCGGCGAGGGCCTACCCCGGGGGCGGAGGAGAGCCCTGACCCGGTCGCCAGGAACTCGACGACTGATGACAGGGAATCCGCGCCCACTGCACGAATTCCTTTGGCAGGCCCCACCTCGGGCAGGTTGGCCACCGGAACGATCAGCGTATCGATTTCCGCATCCCCGGCACACGCCAGGCAAACGGCGAGGATGCCGCGGACGGGCCTGACTGTCCCGTCCAGGCCGAGCTCGCCGAGCAGAGACACTCCTCGCAGCGATTCGGCGGACACGTGCCCAGCCGCAGCGAGGGCGGCGACGAGAATGGGCAGGTCGAACGAAGCTCCGCTCTTGTGAAGGTCGGCGGGGGCCAGGTTGACGGTGATGCGGAGTCCCGGGAGTCGCAGACCCGTCCGGCTGGCCGCCGCTCGAATGCGCTCTCGGCATTCGCGGGCGGCACCCGCGGCCAACCCGACGATCAACAGCATCGGTGTGCCACGCCGAATCGACGCCTCGACACGGATTCGCACCGGCCGCAGGCCCACCAGCGCATAGGTCGTTAGGGTCTGGTACACATCCCGACGGTGCGCAGCCGCTTCAACGGCGGCTCAATCCTCGACAGGCTCGTCCTCGATGAAGGTGGCGATGCCATCCAACGGCAGGCGGTTCAAATCAGGCACGCGAGCGCCGGGCGCGGGATAGCCCGCGACCAGAATCAGGAAGGGACGCTCGTTCTCCGGCCGATCGAGCACGGAAGACAGGAAGCCCATCGGGCTGGGCGTATGGGTGAGAGTAGCGAGTCCGGCTTCGTGTAGCGCTGCGATCAGCATGCCCGTGGCGATTCCGACCGACTCCTGGACGTAGTAGTGCTTCCTGCGTTCGCCTTTCGGTCCCGATCCATACCGGCGAGCGAAGATGACGATCAGGCAGGATGCCGTTTCGAGAAACGGCTTCTCGGCGTCCGTTCCGAGATGCGCCAGAGCCTCGAGCCACTCGTCCGGCGCCCGTCCGCTGTAGAACTCTCGCTCCTCCGCTTCGGCGGCAAGCCGAATTCGACGCCGGACCGTCGGATCTGTAACGACCACGAAATGCCAGGGCTGCATGTGTGCCCCGCTCGGAGCGGTACCGGCCGTCCGAATGCAGTCCTCGATCACGTCTCGCGGGACAGGGCGCGTCAGGAAATCGCGGACAGTACGTCGCCGGTTCATGTTCTCGTAGAAGGCACGCGCACGGCTGCGCATCTCGTCAACCGGGCGCTCGATCCAGGTCGAGAGGGGCACGAAATCCGGTCGATCCTCCATCGGTTCCCCGATTTGGTCGTCGGTCAACGTCAGTCGCTCCGATCGGCTTGACGGCGACTCGCGGCATGGCCTAACCTCCGCCACCACTCGTCCGCGCCTGCTGGTTCACGTGTTCGACAAGGGAGGATCGCGTTGCAGGACTCCAGTGTCCAGCCCGACCCTCCCCGGTCCGCCCTGCCTGGCTCCGCCCGAAGGATCGGATACGGAATGGCGCTGGGAGCCGGAGTCCTCTGGGGGACGACAGGTCCTTTGAGCACAGCGCTGTACGCCGAGGGGCTGGAGTTGACCGCCGTCGGATTCTGGCGGGTCCTGCTCGGCGGTATCGCGCTGGCTGCCTGGGGAATCAGGCGACCGGAGCTGTTTCGCGTCGACAGGCAGGCCGTAGTGCTGGTTGGTCTGTTCGGCGGGATCTGCGTCGCAGGATTCGAGGTCGCCTACCAGTTCGCGATAGCTGGAGTCGGCGTGGCGGGTGCGGCCGCACTCCTCTACACCGCCCCGGTCATCGTGGCCATCGCGGGCCGACTGGTGCTGGGCGAGGCCCTGACGCCCCTGAGGCTCATCCTGGCCGTCGGCGTAATGGTGGGAGCGACTTTCACCGTGCGCGGCGGGAGCGGCGTCGAAGATTTGTTCACGTCCGAGAGGCAGGGAATGATCCTGGGTGTCGCAGGCGGATTGATCGCCGCCCTGTCCTACGCCGGAACAACGCTGATCGCTCGGTACGCAGTTCCGCGGTACGGAGCCGAGAGGGTCCTGTTTCTGGAAATCGTTGGCGCGACGGTGGTGCTCGCCGTGCTGCTTCCGGCTACCGGCGAGACGCCGGTGCCCCCGTCGGGTGCCGGCGCCTGGTTGTACATGGGACTTCTCGCTGCCGTGACCGTGCTGGCAGCGAACTTTCTGTTCTTCGGTGCACTGCGCAGGGTCGAGGCTGCTCCCGTCTCTGTCGCTGCAACGATCGAACCGGTCGCCGGGGCCTTAATGGCGGCCGCTCTCCTGGGACAGAATCTGACGGCGTTGGGATGGATCGGGTTGTTGCTGGTCGTGGGTAGTGTCGCGGCCGGCTACGTGCACGAGGGGCTCAGGGCCGGTTCAGAGCCGCCGCTATCTGATCGGATCTAGAGAGGGACCGAACGAATCGGCCCCTCTCCGCTACACCTGGTGTCAGCTGTCGCCGCGCAGTCGACTCAGCCAGTGATCCATCTGCTTGCCGGCGGCCTCGCGGCCTCCGAGGCCGAACGAAAGCGCCACGGCAACCGCGATTGAACCGAGAGTCAGCGCAAAGGCGAGATTGACGATGTCGTCTGCAATTCCCATCGCGCGCAGGCCCATGGCGAACACGAGACCGAGAATCGCGTACCGTGCCAGTCCAGCGAAGAACGCCGAGTTATCCCCTGCGATTCCAAGAATTGTGTCGTGAGCCAGCCGTGAGATCCATAGACCGATTAAGATGATCGCGCCACCGAGCAGCACCTGTCCACCGAATTCGAGGAAGGTCGCCACCAGCTCGGAGATCTGACCGAAGCCCAGCCGGTTCGCCGCCTCAACGGTAGCGAACACCATCGCGAAGAATACTACGATGCGACCGACGAGCTTCGAGGGAGCCACGCCCTGCGGCAAGGCTCCATCGATACCCAGGTTTGCCGGCAAGCGATCGAAGCCAACCCCGGCGAGTAGACTGGCCACAAGGTTGCCCACAAAGCCGGCGACGAACCACGCCACGACGAGAATCAGCGCGGCACCCACCAGATCCGGGATGGCTGCGAGGAACGATCCGAGCATTTCAGTTGCCGGGCGCGAGATCGACTCGATCTTGAGTGCATCGAGCGCCGCGATGAGCGCCGGCACGAAGACGAACAGGTAGATGACGAGTCCGACCAGCCGGGAGAGGGTCAGGTTGGTCGACATGCCAGCCCGGCGACCCAGTTCGTCGGCCCCGGTTGCCGCCAGGAGATTGCTCACCAGGTCGCGCAGCAGTTTAGCTACAAACCACCCGACGAAGCCGATGACGACGGCGGCCAGAATGTTGGGAACCAGTGCCAGAATATCGTCGACCATGGCTTGGACCGGCACCAGCAGGCCCTGGAGCTCCAGTGCACCGAGAATGCCGGGGAGGAAGAGCAGGATCACGAGCCAGTAGAGGACGTTTCCAAGGCTCTCGCTGAATGGACGTACTGCGGCCTCCGCGCCGACTTTCTCGTCGAGACTGGTCTTCTCCAGAGCTGTCGTGGCCAGCGTGCGCAGGACCATCGCCAGGATCCAGGCGACGAGGGCCACCAGACCGCCCGCTGCAAGCCGCGGCGCATAGGCGAAGAGCTGGTCCACGAGAGACTGCAGGGGCTGCGAAACCAGAGTGAGATTCAGGGCATTGAAGAAGCCGATCAGAGTGAGCAGCAGCACGACGTAGAAGCCGGCTTTGGCCACTCCTTTTTCGACGTCAGCCTCGTTCTCGGTCACCGACCGCATTCGCTCGTTCAACTTGATGAATCCCAGCGACTTGCGTAGCGCCGCTCGCACGATGAGGGCTACCAGCCACCCGATTACCAGGATTGCAAGCGCACCGAGGACGCTCGGTAGATACTCTCCGAGAGTACTCTGCATCGACTCCAAAAGCGTAGTCAGGTCCATCATTTCTCCTCATTGGCCGGGTGTGGGGTTGGGCTGCGGCCCAGCGATCCGCCGATCCTCCAGTTCCTCGAACGTGCAGACAACACTCCTGGCTACGAAGTCACATCAGCTGTGCCGGGTTCACGACGTATGCTGAGGCGTGAGTTGCATGTAGATTAGGCTGCGTGCGAAACGACCCCCTGACTGCCGGCAGCGATCCGACGCGGCTCGAAGAGCTAACCTCCGTTCAGATTGCGGACTGGTTTGGTCGGGATCCGAGAATCCTTCTTCCGGTTGGGAGCTGTACGCAGCATGGTCCGTGTCTGCCGGTCGGCACGGACAACCAGATTACCGAGCGCCTGGCGCAGGCCGTGTGCGGCCGAACGGGAATCCTGCTGGCCCCACTGCTCCCTTTCGGGGTGGCCTCGCGAGAAGATTTGGCGCAAGCTGGCACCGCCGGTCTCGAACGGAAGACATTGCACCGGGTCCTCAACGAACTCGTGGAGAGTTGGGAAAGGCAGGGACTTGAAGAGGTAACACTGCTTACGGGTAATGGTAACGTGCGGCACATACAGGCCCTGGCGATGGTGCTGGCCAAGTCTGTGCGCGTGCGATCCGTGGACACCCGGGCGATCGACGTGTCCCGGTTTATCAACTCGGGGAAGCCTGAGTACGCCGACGAGTTCGAGGCGTCCCTGATGCTCTATTTGGCCCCGGAAACCGTGCACCGGGATGGATCGGCAGGCGAGTTTCCCGCCGAAGCCACCGAAGAAAAGGGACGAAGAATCTATGAATACCTGGTGGAACGGATCGTCGATCGTCTCAATGCCTAGACCAGGTCTCGTCACGATCGTCACGGCAGTAATGCTGTCAGTGCCGGCGGCGGCGACCGGGCAGGACCCGAATCTCGTCGACCAGGGCCGCTATGACA
>JARFPW010000329.1 GCA_029288095.1 Gemmatimonadota bacterium | reverse complement strand
GCCCAGACCGACTGCTCGTTCCGGATCCGGATGTTGCGGGCGAAGTTGACGCCCCAGACCTGGTCTCCGCCCTCGCGGTAGCGAAGCGTGTCGAACGGGATCCGCCGCTGAAGCTCGTTCCTGAAGACCGCAGTACGGGTTCGCGTCCGCGGGAATGGAGCCGGGGTGCCCACGAGGATGATCGCCGCGCTGTCAATCACGAACCGCGAAACGAGGGGTGCCTGGTGCGTGGGGCCGGTCGCGATAGCGGAGGCGGGCAGCATGGAAGTGTGCACGTCGTCGTGAGCCAACGGCCTGGTATCGCGCACGACGAGGGTCCAGTTGCCCCACGAATCGGGTTTGCGCGGGGTACGCACGACGACGGTGTGCGATCCCTCCGAAAACGAGACGCCCGAATACGTGGCCCGAAACTCCTGCCGGTCGGGCGTCGAGCAAATCTCGTGCATCGCGCCCGAACCGGCGTCGCGGCGCCAGGTGACGACAGCGCACTGGTGCGAAACATGTTGGGGCCGGAAGTCATCGCCGATAGTCGGGAGGCCATGCTCGTCAAGATCTGGTCCGATCAGCTGAACCAAGAGGCTGTCCCCCGGAATCGTGCTGGCTCCGGAAACGGCAGAGACAGGGAACGGATCTCGTATCAGTCGTATGGCTCGCGGCGCGGGAAGGGGCTCGTTCAGCGGCCCCACAACGGGCAGCCGACGGAATCGTTCGTATTGGATCGGGCGTGTAACGGGGAATGCCTCGCCATTCGGGGCGATGAGCGTGACCTGCACCTCCTCTGGGTCAGCAGCCCAGTCAGGAAGCGCCAGGTCGCCCGAGCGGGTGCGAATCGTCGCTGGACCAAGGCGCAGGAATACCCGGACACTCTCTACTTCGAGATTCTCCGCAGCCGGAACCCGGAACGTCGCGCGGGTGTCGGGCGCGTACTCGAAAACGCTCTCGGCCGGTGCTGCACCCTCTCCGGTGTATTCACGAATGGTGGGCAGGAGACTCAGGTCCGGCCTCGGCGTTGGGATCACGAAGACCGAGTCCTGGGCCACTGCCGTCGCAGGCAGCCACCACCAGGTGAGGACAAGGAACATGGAGAGAATACGAACAGCACGCCTCATGCAAACCTCCAGGCAAGTCCGATCGAGAAAACTCCAATCCAACCACAATGTCGGTACGTGTTTGGCGGTCCTTAAGGGGCGTGTCCAAACCTAGAGATGCTTGGTCCCGTGCGGCAAGCGGCATCGATGGGGCCGACCGCCACATCTCTCGCCTGGTCACTAACCTCTCTTCAGTGAGGGCGTCTGACGATGGTGACCCTGTAATCCGCCACCTTGCTCGTGTAGCTAGCAAAAACCGCCATCGCTTGCTCAGCACCGCCTTCCTGCTCGGCAAGCCGGGCCCACCACTCTTCGTCGATGGGACTCACATTCCAAACCATCTCACCAGGGCCATCCATCGGGATATACACAGTCTGGTCCCACTCGCCGCTTTCATGAACGAACCCTAACACCTCGCGCCCCAGAGCCTGATCGACGGGCTCGAAATGATCGGCTGCGATCTGAATGGCTTCGTCCGCCTGTCCAGGATTGAATCGGATATCGAACGCCCTGTACCAGTCTGAATCCGGGTTTCGGGACGCAGTAGGAAGATTCTGCGCTCCGCCAGCGACTGGGAAGATCAACAGGAGCACCAGGCCAGCAATCAACTTGGTCATGGGGGACCTCCCGCGAGAAAGCGCCGCGGTCGGGCATTGGGAAGTGTCCGGCAACGGCTATCAGATAAAACGACCAGGATATCAAAGAAATATACTGGACCGGACCAGCGGCTTCCAGGCATCCTCCGGTGGAGGGGCAGGGAGCTGTTATTTCAGAGTAATTGGTCATATATTTAATGACTGCGGTACACGCTTGATCTGACGCTGTAGACGGACCTCCTGGTTGCGCCCGCCCACGGCGCAGAAGGACTGGAGGGCAGTGATGAAATACTTCCGATGTTCCTCTCTCCTGAAGCTGGTCGTCCTGCCGCTCACGCTGACCCTCTGGCTGGCCGCCTGTACCAGCTACAAGACACTGAGTCCGCCTTACGCGGAGTCCATCGCGTCAGAGAACCCCGACGCGGTTCGGGTCACGCTCCACGACGAGACGCAGATCGACCTGGCTCAACCCACGTGTGCCAGTGACACCCTTGTCGGCCTCGACTACAACTGGGACCGGGACAGCGAGGTCCACATGCGCAGCATTAAGGTCGCAGTGAAAGACATCGCGAGCATCGAGATCGAGAACGAAGAGAGCAACTATGGCGCCCGTACTGCTGCCGTTCTGTTTGGTCTCGTAACCATCGGCTACCTGGCTATCTGCGGCGGTTTTGACCCGATGCAGGGGTGCTGAGAGGAGAAGACCGGGACTGTGCGCTACTTGAGACGCTCCTCGTTCCTTCGGCTGGTCGTTCTCCCGTTCACGCTCACGCTGTGGCTGACCGCCTGTACGAGCTATGTGGCGATGCAGGCGCCGCTCGACCAGAGCATCACCCGCGAACGACCAGGCACGGTTCGAGTTACGCTCGAAGACGGCAGTCGCTTCAAAATGGCGAGTCCTCGGATCGAGGCCGACAGTCTCGTCGGCACGACCTGGGAAGACAGGGACAGGGCGTACTCTGACACCGTGCATGTAGCTCTCGCAGACGTGTTCAGCGTTGAACAAGAGAAGACCGACGTGGCCAGGACTCTGGGCGGGTTTCTGGCTCTTGGTGCGGCGTTTTTCTTAGCGTATGGCACCTGGCTATTGGATAGCGCGAGCCGGTAGAACAGCGATATGACTTCGTGTTGGACCCGATAGCGCCGTAGCAGTGGTGCAGCCCGACGCAGAGGAGGCTGCCATGAAGATGAGCTGAGTCGCTGGAGGAAGTCTCAATGAAGTTCTTCAGACGTTCCTCATTCCTTCGGTTGGTCGTTCTACCGTTCGCGCTCACGCTGTGGCTGTCGGCCTGCTACAAGTGGACTGCTCTGGAAACGAGCGGCGATTCCACGGAGCTCCCAAGTCCAGTCCGCCTAACCCTGACGGATGGCCGACAGTTTGAGTTGGAGGGTGCGACGATCGTGGGTGATACGATTGTCGGTATGCGCAGAGGGTCGGATCAGCCAGGCCAAATCGCGGAGCAGGTGAGGCTATCGGTCGCCGAAGTACAAAAGGCTGAGCACAAGGAGAAGGATGAGTTGGCTACCGCGGCAGCGCTGTCACCCGTGGCGCTGCTACTCGGCATTCTCATCAGCAACGCATTTACAGACTTTGCCTGCGGCAACTTCTGCGATTGAGCCCAGAATTACTTCGGAATGAGTGCGCCCGCCCACGGCGCAGAGGGCCACCTTCGTCACAGAGCACGTCAGCGACCAGAACTGGACTGCAGGGGGAGTTACAGAATGGAGCCGACCGGGATCGAACCGGTGACCTCCTGCTTGCAAAGCAGGCGCTCTCCCAACTGAGCTACGGCCCCTCTGTGGCAGTTACCTTCTATCGTGCAGCGTCGCTCTCGTCAATCAAGCTGGATCCAGTCTGCCGTTTCAAGCCAGAGTTGCATCTGCCGCTGGTTCTTCAGGCTGGAGGCCTCGAGTGCCAGCTCCATCTGCCGCTCGACTTCTTCGGAATCGCCGAGGAGTCGATGAGTCCTTGCCATTGACCAGCGTATCAGAGATACACTCTCGGTTCCCTCGACGCGGTCAAGCTCAGCGCGGTCAAGCTCCAGTGCTCGCTGGAGCGCCTGCTCGGCTTCCGCCTCGCGAGACAAGCGAATCAGGATCTCGCCGATCGCTCTCTGCTTCGCGGCCGAACCGGCTCCGGCCGCCGTCCGCGCGGCCAGGTCCCGCTCGAGGACATCCCGTGCGTCGTCACGTCTGCCTACCCGGTCCAAAGCTTTTGCGTAGTCAATGCCGAATTCATCGTAATCATATTCCGGCCGGGTCTCGAAATACTCGAACAGCATAACGGAATGTTGGTACATCCCTTCCAACGGATACTTGCGGGTCGCCATGCTTATCATCTGCGATCGAAAGTCCGACCCTTGAGTCAGCAGACCTCCGCCCACTAGCAGGATCACCAGCACCACCAGGCCAACCGATTCCCGGGGACCTGGAGTGCGAGACCGGGGAGACGATGCGAAGACGATCGCCAGGGCGACTGCAACCGCGAACAGAGCGGTCGCCGCCTCGCCGATCTCAGATCCCCACACGTAGAACCTGGTCAAGAGGATCGCGGTGGCCGTGATGGCGGCGGGCCAGAGGTACTTCGGTACGCGCGGAATCCCGAGCCGCTCAGCTATTTCCCTAAAGCGCGGCGATACTCCCATCGCCCACGGGAGCACGAACGTCCCCGTCAGGATTACCAGCGCGAATAGCTGGGCCTGATACTCGAGGACGGGCCAGAAAGCCTCCAGGTTGTGGAAGGTAAGTTCGTCCTGGTAATTGACCCGACCAAGAGCCGACGGGGTGTCCAGGCCGATCAGCCTTTGTCCCCAGCTGATCTCCTCCATGGCGATCCAGAACGAGACGGCACCGAACAGTATAATCGCGGGCTTCTTTCGTCCCGAAGCGCTTTGTGCGAGAAGGATCGGGATAGAAAGCCAGCAGAAGAAGGTAGCCTGCTCGCCAAGCCCGTCTTCTACCACCAGGGAAGCGTAGGCCACCGGAAACCAGTATTGCAGCGCCAGTGTCGATGCGACGCCGCCCACGCACAGCGCGACCACCACCCAGAAGGGCGTCGGCCACCTGGAGGATTCCAGCCGGCCCGACTCACGTCCACCCGTATTGGTGGCGAAGGCCGCCAGTGCCGCTAGGGCTACGAAGTAGCCGGCAGCCCTCACGAAGAAACCGGAGAACCTGTCCGCGGGACCTCGCCAGGTCTCCAGATAGGTCGAGATTGGGGTCGTAGCTCGACCCGCCATCAGGTCGCCTGGTACCGGCATGCCGGTACGATGCGCGATGTAGATCGCTGCCGGAACGATTATGAACGCCAGGGCGAACCATGCCGCGAGGCAAAGCAGGACCCAACGCCCGATACGCCGAAACCTGGCCCAGGAATCGTATGTGCTCGTGGATGTCATATGAGCGGCTGAATTTAGGCGAAATCTGCGAAATCGTCCACGTGGTCCCATATTCCGATACCTACGAACGACATCGCCGCCAGCCTGGCCGCGGTACGATAGATGCATACA
This sequence comes from Gemmatimonadota bacterium, assembly GCA_029288095.1. Lineage (GTDB taxonomy): Bacteria > Gemmatimonadota > Gemmatimonadetes > Palauibacterales > Palauibacteraceae > JARFPW01. The sequence continues at coordinate 4,503 of JARFPW010000329.1, read as the reverse complement.
GAGCAGGGACGATGACGAAGCCAGACGGGAAGACCTCGACAAATGGTGCGGGTGCTCATGATGCCGCGGTGGATAACGCCGCCGAAGTGAAGCCCACGCCAACGCCCACACCTGTGGCACGTCCGGATGCGACCCCGCCTGATCCCCGACCGATCCCGGTCCCGGGAGCAGACGGCGAGTACGATCTCTCTGATCCCGCACTGTTGCTCAACCGAGAGCTGACCTGGCTGAACTTCAACTTCCGCGTGCTGGCTCAGGCGGAGGACGGGCGAGTTCCGCTACTGGAGCGCATGAACTTCCTGGGCATCGTCGGATCGAATCTCGACGAGTTCTTTATGAAGCGCATCGGCGGTCTCAAGCAGCAGGTTGAAGCCGGCCTGCAGGCCCTGTCCGCCGACGGTCGCACGCCCCAGGGGCAGATCGACGAGGCCTACGAGTTGATTCACCCCCTGCTGGCGCGGCAGCGGAAGGCACTCCGGAAGGTTCGCTCGGAGCTCGAGACCCACGGAGTGGTGATCCGGCAGGCCTCCGAGCTGGATGACGTGGATCGCGCGGCGTTGAGGTCTGAGTACTTCACGAACATCTATCCGCTCGTCACACCGCAGGCGACGGACCCGGCCCACCCGTTCCCGTTCGTATCGGGCCTGTCGCTCAACCTGCTCGTGAGTCTGCGACTTCCGGACGAGGAGATCCCGTCGATCGCTCGCGTGAAGGTCCCGGTCGGGGTGGGTATTCCACGTTTTCTCAGGATGGGCGACACGACGACGTTTGTGCCCCTCGAGTCGGTGATGGCCGACAACCTGGACCTCATCTTTCCGGGGATGCACATCGTGTCGTGCGAGTTCTTCCGGGTGACGCGCAACGCCGACACCGAGATCGAGGGCGACGAGGCCGACGATCTGCTTTCGCAGATCGAGTCCGAGCTCCGACACCGGAAGCTTGCGCCGATCGTTCGCCTCGAGGTAAACCAGGGCATGGACCCGGTTCATCGCGGGATGCTCGCGGCGGAGCTGGGACTGGACGAACAGTCCGACGTGTTCGAAGTCGACAACATGATGGCGCTGCGCGATTTGACGTCGATCGCGGCGCTCGAAATTCCCGATCTCCGCTACGAGCCCAACCACCCAGTAGACCACCCGGCGCTGGTGGGCGAACGGTCGATTTTCCATGTGGTGCGAGAGCGCGGCTCGATCCTGCTTCACCATCCATACGAGTCGTTTTCCACGTCCGTTGAGCGTTTCCTCGAGGAGGCCTCGACCGATCCGAAGGTGCGGGCGATCAAGATGACGGTGTATCGCACGTCGGCCGATTCGGCGGCGGTCAACCATCTCATCGAGGCGGCGCGCAACGGCAAGCAGGTCGCCGTCGTAATGGAGTTGAAGGCGCGGTTCGACGAGGCGGCCAACATCCGCTGGGCGAATCGCCTTGGCGCCTACGGCATCCATGTGACGTACGGGGTCATCGGCCTGAAGACGCACAGCAAGGCGATCCTGGTCGTCCGCCAGGACTTCGACGGGTTGCGTCGCTACGTGCACATCGCGACAGGCAACTATCACGCTGGCACCGCCCGGCTGTACTCAGATCTGGGGCTGCTCACGAGCGACCCGGATATTGGGGCCGATCTCACAGAGCTGTTCAACTACCTGACGACTGGGTACAAGCCGAAGCGCCGTTACACGAAGCTCCTGCCGGCGCCGAAGATCCTCAAGCCGGCGCTGCTGGAGCGCATCAAGCGTGAGGCCAAGCATGCCGCGGAGGGGCGTCCCGCCGGGATCCAGATCAAGGTGAATGCGCTCGAGGATCCTGATGTCACGATCGCGCTATACGAGGCGGCGCGGGCCGGCGTAGAGGTGGATCTAATCGTGCGGGATTCCTGCCGGATTCGTCCCGGCCTGGCCGGCCTGTCCGACAACGTGCGCGTCGTGAGCATCGTCGGGCGCTTCCTGGAGCACAGCCGCATCTACCATTTCCGCAATGGTGGAGAGGAAGAGTACTGGATCGGTTCTGCGGACGTAATGCGCCGGAATCTGAGCAATCGGGTTGAGATTCTTGCTCCCGTCGAGGATCCGGAACTCCAGGCGGAACTGCGTTTCGTCCTCGACACGCAGCTGAAGGATGTTCGAAGCGGGTGGCTCATGCGCCCGGACGGTTCCTACGTACGGGCCGGTCCTGTGCGGACGAAGAAGCCGGGCACGCACGAACGATTGATCGCGTGGGCGACCGAGCGGCATCGTGACGCCACGCGCTTGAAGCGTCGCAAGCCGCGCGGCCTGTCGGGAGAGCCCTTCTGAGCTAGACGTTTCCGGCCCAGGGCGCCTGGCCACCGGCGTCGCCGGACTCCCGGGAGATCATGTCCAGCAGGAGGCCGTCACGGACGCCCAGGTCGTTGATCAGGATCCGCTCGACATCCAGCCGGCGCGCCAGCAGTGACACGGTCGTTGCACCCGCCAGGATGATGTCAGCCCGATTCGGGCTCAGCCCCGGGATGTTGCGGCGCTGGGCCAACGGCGCCTCGCGCAGCCGGCGCACCTGGTGCTCGAACTCCGCCCGGGACATCGAATAGCCCTGCACTGGCCCCCGTTCACCGCGACGATCGCGCATGGCCATCCTGGCCACCGTCGTGAACGTACCTCCGCTGCCGATCATGTCCGACGTGGCTGAAACCGGTTTCCGGAGCGTGTCTTTCAGTTCGCGATCAATTCCTGCCCGCAGCGCCCGCCAGTCGGACTCACTCACAGGGTCGGAGTGCACGAACCGCTCCGTCAGCCTCACGGCGCCCAGGGGAAGCGAGTGAATTCGGTCGATCGACCCGGCGGTCGTGAACACCACTTCCATGCTGCCGCCCCCGATATCCACGATGGCGGTCGGGCGATCCAGACCGAAGTGCTGGCGCACGCTCCGCAGGGCAAGTTCCGCCTCTTCCTCGGGCGAGATCACCTCGATCTCGAGCCCGATTCGCTCTCTCGCCAGGTCGACGAACTGCGGCCCGTTCTCTGCCTCGCGGAGCGCGGCGGTGGCGATCGTCCGCAGGGCCCCGGCCCCGAGATCCGCTGCGATCGCCTTCATGCGCCTCAGCGCGTCGAGCGTCGCTTCCGCGTTCGCGTCGTCGAGGCGTCCTGTCTGGTCGAGGCGAAAGCCCAGGCGTGTCTGCTCACGTTCGTCATCGAGCACCCGGTACATGTCCGGTCCATCGATCTGCGCGACGATCAGCCGGACGGAGTTCGTGCCGAGATCGATAGCGGCTAAACGGGGTCGGTCTGTTTCCGGTCGGTTTGCGTGTGGTGCAGGGATCATGCAGCGAATATGAGGGGGGGTGCACAGTTGGGGTACTCCCCAAACGCAGGCTGCCGCCCCCAGAGTGCGGGGGCGGCAGCCGTCCTACTCAGTCCGAAGCCGTCGAGCTTATTCCGGCAGCAAGACCGAGTCGATGACGTGGATCACACCGTTGGACGCGAGAACGTCTGTTCCGATGATCGCCGAGCTGTTCACCCTCGGCGTGCTGCCGTCGAGGCTGATTGCAACGTCCTGGCCCTGAACAGTCGTGAAGCTCTCAGACGCCAGCACATCCTCAGCCAGCAGCCTCTGCGGCACGACGTGGTAGGTCAGGATCGCGACGAGCTGATCGATGTTCTCGGGCAGGAGCAGCGTCTCAACCGTACCGGCCGGCAGGGCGTCGAACGCAGCGTCGTTCGGCGCAAACACCGTGAACGGTCCATCTCCCTGGAGCGTCTCGACGAGACCTGCCGCCTGCACGGCAGCGACGAGCGTCTGGAAGCTACCGTTGTCGATCGCCGTCTCAACGATGTCAGGAAGCGGCTGGGCGGCGACAGGGTTCTCCTCATCGCAAGCGGTTACGACAGCGGCGACCGCGAAGACCGCCAGGGCAGAGCGGAGTAGTGTTCCGTGAATCATGATCTTTACCTCGTTTTGAGTAGGATAGTCAATGTGCTGTCTAGGTATATACACCCTCATCCGTAACGTGTCAAGGCTTTGCCTAATTATATTATTAGACATATTGTATACAGTAATCGGGCAAGCATTGATGGGACGGCCGGGAGCCGTTAGCTTCCGTAACGACAACGAACACGACGCGTAACCGCGGGAGATAGACCCCTTGAACGACCTTCCAATGGACCAGGGACGGCATCCGATGGCTGTCGTCACGCAGCGAACCGGGCTCACGAGCCACGCGATTCGTGCGTGGGAACGCCGGTTCGGCGTCGTTGAGCCGGCCAGATCCGAGGGTGGCCACCGGCTGTATTCCGATCAGGATGTCGCCAGGCTCAGCCTGCTGCACCGGCTGACGCTCGGAGGACGGCAGATCGGCCAGGTTGCCCGGATGTCGGACGCCGAGCTGGAGGCCCTTCTCCGCGAGGACGAGTCGGCGGAAGCGGCCGCTCCATCCTCCGGGGCGGGACAGCAGCTGGACGAGATCGCCGCGATGGTCGCGGAAGCGGACGCTGCCGTGCGCGAGCTGAACGCCGACAGGCTGGATACGGTGTT
>JARFPW010000247.1 GCA_029288095.1 Gemmatimonadota bacterium | reverse complement strand
TCCGCGATCAAGGTGTTCAACTGGATGGGTACGATGTGGGGTGGATCCATCCGGTTTCACACGCCGATGCTGTTCGCGGTCGGCTTCGTCATGCTGTTCGCGATCGGCGGATTCAGCGGCATCTTCATGGCGTCGTCGCCGGTCGACATCTACATCCATGACACGTACTTCATAGTGGCTCACATCCACTACGTGCTGTTCGGAGGCAGCCTGTTCGCCATCTTCAGCGCCATCTACTACTGGTTCCCGAAGATGTTCGGCCGGATGATCAACGAAACTGCGGGACGGATTCACTTCTTTCTCACCTTCGTGCTGTTCAACCTCGTGTTCTTCCCGATGCACGGTCTGGGCATGGAAGGGATGATGCGCCGCATCTACGATCCCTCGCAGTACGAGCACCTGGCCGGCATCCAGGATACGAATACGCTGATCACGTGGGCGGCGATCGGGCTATTCGTGTCGGGCCTTTATTTCGGTGTCCTGTTCTTCTGGAGTGTGTTCAGAGGTAAGCCGGCGCCTGACAACCCGTGGGAAGCGACGACGATGGAGTGGACGCTGCCGTCCCCTCCGCAGCACGGGAACTGGAAGGAAATCCCGACCGTGTATCACGGCCCCTATGAATACAGCCACCCCGACGTTGAGAAGGACTGGCTGGCGCAGAACGAGAGGCCGGATGTCGTTTCTCCGGCGCATCACTGAGCTGAACGGAGCGAGATCGTAAGAATGACCAGTCACTCTGTGGATGCCGGAGCGAGCCGTTTCGAACCCACGACCTTCAAGGTCAAGGACAAGAAGCTGGGAATGTGGATCTTCCTGGCGTCCGAGGTGATGTTCTTCACCGGGTTGATCGGCTCTTACATTATTCTTCGTTGGGGCACAGCCACCCCGTGGCCTGAGCCTGGCGAGGTCTTGAACGTACCGATCACGGCGGGCAACACGTTCCTGCTGATCTGTTCGAGCGTCACGATGGTGAAAGCGTTCGCGGCCATCGAGGACGGGAACCAGAAGATGCTCAAGGCCTGGCTGCTGGCCACCGCGATCATCGGTGCCTGCTTCGTCGGAGTGCAGGTGTACGAGTACAGCGAACTCATTCACCATGAATTCCTGCCGAGCTCCGGTCTGTATGGCTCGACGTTCTTCACGATGACCGGGTTTCACGGATTGCACGTGACGATTGGTGTCCTGTGCATGCTGTGGGTTACCGCAAAGGCGTTTCGCGGAGGGTACACGCAGGCCGATCACCAGGGCGTGGAGATTATCGGCCTGTACTGGCATTTCGTGGACCTCGTGTGGATCATCCTGTTCACCATCGTCTATCTGATCTGAGGACTGGCATGAGCGCTGAAGGAAAAAGACCCCGTTACATGCTGGTATTCGGCGGACTTGCCGCACTTACGGCAATCGAAGTGGGTGTCGCGTTCATGGGTTTCGAGCGCAGCGTGACCGTGATCATCCTGATCGGGCTCGCCGTGTGGAAGGCGCTGCTCGTCGCCATGTACTTCATGCATTTGAAGTGGGAGACCCGAGCCCTGAAGATCCTTGCCGCAGCGCCGTTTCTCCCGGCGGCCATCATGATCCTGGTCGTCCTGATGGAGAACTTCTGACATGACGGCCGCGTTGCTTGCTGTTGCCGCGGATGCTGCGCTGCAGGCATCCACCGCGTGCCCCGGGTGCATCGAAATGTCCAGTCCGGACCTGATGTCCGGCATGCTGATCGGGATGGTGCTTCTGATGGCGGCGCCATTTCTCGTAGTATTCGGTATCGGGGGCGGGCTCTTGCGGGCTCGACAGCGTGCCCTGGCGGAGGCCGAAGAACGCGAAGGCCGAGGAGGCTAGAGTGGGTTCCAACGGAGCCGTAGTCCGCAGAGGCGCCATGGCCGGGTTGTTGGCCGGTGCAACGTTGATCGTCGTGTTCTTCGCGATGGACCTGTTCGCGGGTCAGCCGCTGGCGACACCGACATTCCTGTCCGGGGCATTGCTCGGCGATGCCATGCCGGAGGCGAATTCGGTGCGGATCGGCGTGTACACCGCAGCGCACTTCATCGTGTTCATCGTGCTCGGCATCCTCGCCGCCGTGTTCTTCACGACCCTGGGCGTGCCGAGAAACCTGCTGATCGGCGCAGCATACGGCCTGTTTGCCTGTTCAGCGGTGTTCTACCCGGCCCTGATCATCACGGGAACGGATATTCTGTCGGCGCCCGCCTGGCCGGCGGTGTTTTTCGGAAACGTGATCGCCGGCGTGGTGATCGTCGGGTACCTCCACTGGGCGAGCGAAGAGGAGGGCGTGACAGGCGTCCTGGCTCTCCTGCGGACGAACCCTATCGTACGCCAGGGAATCACGGCCGGGCTGATCGGCGCCATGGTCGTGGCCGTGTGGTTCCTCATCGTCGATACGGTTGCGGGGCGGGCATTGTTCACGCCGGCTGCTCTCGGTTCCGCATTCATCAACGGAACCGGTCCGCCTCCGGGCGTCGAATTCTCCACGGTGACCATCGCCGGCTACACGCTGATCCACTTTGCCGCATTTCTGCTGGCTGGCGTGGTAGCCTCGGTGCTGGTGACGCAGGCGGAGAAGGCGCCACACCTGGTATTCGGCATCATCATCCTGTTCATCATCGTCGAGACGTTCTTCATCTTCATGGTGGCGATGCTCGGTACGTGGCTGATGGAGGAACTGGCCTGGTGGTCGGTACTGGTGGGGAATGTCCTCGCGGCGCTCTCCATGGGAGCCTACCTGCTCAAGGTCCACCCCATTCTGCGCGCGGAACTCAGGGATGAAGTGCTGTGGGCCGAACCTTGAGCTGACGGTCTCCATTCAGACACCACGTACCGTCGGATTCCCGGCAACGGCACGGTCGTAACGGCGGGCTGTGCGACTCGGTTCCCAGTAGAGACTGAACGAGGTCGGCCAGCGTCGTCCGTACCCCGTCAGCCGCCCACGGTACGGGTACTCTGACGATCGACATCCCATGCTCACCGGCCAGTTCGGCGAAGTCTTCGTCCAGTTCGACGAGCGTCTCCGACTGCTCATGAATGAAACTGATCGGCACCACCACGAGTGTGTCGGCTTCCAGGGTCGGCAGTAGATCCTCGTTGGACGGGGTCGTCCACTCGATTCCCCGATTCGAATGGTTCTGGTAGCCGATCTCGTAGGCTGACACCCCCAGTCGCTCGGCCACCAGCGCGCAGATCTCGTCGACGTAGCGATCGTACGGCGGCCCCTCTGCGAGGTACTTCACGGGGGTACCGTGCGCCGAGAAGTACAGCCGCGTGCCGGGGTCATCCAGCGCCACGTTCGCGCCGGCCACCGCTTCACCGATCGACAGCGCCACGGCATCGATGAACGCCGGATGGCTGTGCCACCCGGTCACCTCGAGGACTTCGGGAGCTTCGCGTTCCGCGGCAGCGGCAGCTCCCGTAACCGCGTTGCCGAGCCGACTGAGTGCCGCGAGAGTCGTCGATGCCCCACATAGCGGATACAACGGAAGACCAATGATCCGGCGAGCGCCCGCTGCCAGCGCGGCCTCGACAGTCTGCTCGATGGTCGGCTCGGTGAACTGCATTCCGAACCGCACCACGACGGGCTCCCCACGTCGTTGCAGCTCCTCCGACAGCTCGGCAGCCTGCCGGCGGCACTGCTCGATCAGCGGCGAGCCCCCGATGCGCTCGTAGTCCGCCAGCAGACCCGGTGCGCGCCGTTCAGCCAACTCCCGACAGCGCTGACGAACCGCCTCCGGACCGAGGTTACCGTCGAGCGTCGCGTTGGCCAGAAAGATGCGCTCGAGGTACGCGAGCGTCTCCTCCCGCGACGCGGACTCAGGCTCGCCGAAGCCGAGCAGATGGACTTCCGTCGTCCCCTGTGTATTCATGCTATGTCGACTACCTTTCTCGCGTTCTGAACAGGCGCCAACCTAGAGCGGAGTGCTTGCCATTCAAAGACGGACAGCCGTCGTGGGCGCCGGGATCTCAGGTCTCGCCGCGGCGCATCGCCTGCGCGATCAAGGCGTGCAGGTCACCGTGTACGAGGCATCCGCCAGGGCCGGTGGAGTGATTCGATCATCTCAGGTCGATGGTCGGGTGCTGGAGTGGGGACCCCAACGCCTCCGGCTGACTCCGTCGTTGGCCGCTCTCGCCAGACGCTTCGAGCTGCACGATTTCCTGATCCGCGCACCACGGGACGCCCCGCTGTACGTCGCGCGAACCGGCCGCCTGCACGAGGTGCCACGATCCGTTGGGGCCCTCCTGACCTGCTCACTGCTTTCTCCGGGTGGGCGACTGCGCGTTCTTCTCGAGCCACTGGTGGGACCTGTCCGCTCCGGCGAAACAGTGGCTGAAGCTCTGACAAGGAAGTTCGGATCCGAGGCCTATCGGGTTCTCCTCGGTCCCCTGTTTGGGGGGCTGTTTGGTTCCGATCCCGCCGACATGCGAGCGGCCGACTCGTTGAGCGGATTCGTCGCCCGTGCCGGTTCGCCGCGTAGTCTGCTGCTCCACACCCTGCGCCTCGGTAAGTCGGCCCGGGTACCCGACGCAGTCTCTTTCACCGAGGGCCTCGACCAGTTGCCCAGGGCCATGGCCCGGTCGCTGGGGAGCAGCCTCCTGTTCGAGCATCCGGTGCAGTCGCTGACCGGCACCAAAAGCGGGTGGCTCATCGATGCGGGTGGGAGACAGTCCGAACCGTTCGATCGAGTCGTGCTCGCAGTTCCGGCCGGCATGGCGAGTCGGATCCTGCGATCGGCGGCACCGGAAACGGCCGGCCGGTTGGCCCGGCTCGTCTACAACAAGCTCGCGATCGTGCACATGAGCGCGCAGGGAAGTCCTACACCCGGTTTCGGCTACCAGGTGGCTTTCGACGAACCCTTCGAGACGCGCGGCGTGACCTTCAACGATTGGTTGTTCAACCGCCAGGACGTCGTCACGTCGTTTCTCGGAGGGGCTCGCAATCCGGACCTGCACGGCTGGCCTGACGACAGGATTGCGGCGATAGCTGCGAGTGAGTTCCGACAGTTGACCGGACGCACGGCCGGTGTTCTCGAGGTAAGTCGGGCTCGCATCCCGGCATTCGACACCAGCTGGCGCGCCCTGGACGACATGGTGCTTCCGCCCGGCATATCACTGTGCGCCAGCTACCTCGAGCGACCAGGCATCAGCGGACGGCTCATGCACGCTGAACGGGTGGCGGAAGAGTTGGTGGCCTAGGGGATCGTCAGCGGGCGGTCCGGGCGTGCACGGTATCAACGAGAAACGCCACGGCGTCCGGATCGGTGGCGCGGTCGATTCCGTGTCCGAGGTTGAATATGTGGCGTCCGCCGGCCGCTTCGCCCAGCACGTGCTCGATACTCCGGACGAGGCGTTCTCGTGGCGCGAATAACGCGGCCGGATCGAGGTTGCCCTGCAGGGTGACGTCGGAGCCGAGGACGGTGTGCGCCCGCGAGAGCGGCGTCTGCCAATCGATGCCGACGACGTCGATCGGTAAGGAACGGACCCTCTCCAGCAAGTGCGCGCCTCCTCTCGGGAAGTAGAGCAGGGGCGCCTCGAGCTGCCCGAGTTCGCCGAATATCTTCTCCAGGAGCGGAGCGGCAAACTCGTCATAATCACGGGCATCCAGCAGACCGATCCAGGAATCGAACAGCATAAGCGCCTGGGCGCCGGCTTCCGCCTGGGCCCGCAGATACGCGGTCGTCGTGTCCGCGATCAGCCCGAGGAGTCGCCGCGCCGCCTCGGGTTCGGCGTTCAAAAAGGCGCGCGCCGCCGCAAAAGACCGTGATCCGTGACCTTCGACGACGTAGCAGAAAACCGTGAACGGCGCACCGGCGAATCCGATGAGCGGCACGGAGGAGGGAAGCTCGGCACGCACCCGGTCGATCGTCTCGAGGACGTAGGGGACGGCCTGCCGCGGGTCGGGCACCCGTAACTGGTCGATCGCCGCCACCTCGCGCACCGGCCGCTCGATGACGGGGCCGCCTTCGAAACGAACCTCGATGCCCATGCCTTCGACTGGCGTCATGATGTCCGCGAACAGAATCGCGGCGTCCAGGTCGAACCGCCGGATTGGCTGAAGGGTCGCTTCGGCTGCCAGTTCAGGTGTCTTCGTGAACGTGAGAAAGTCCACGTTCTCGCGGATCTTCCGGTATTCAGGCAGGTAGCGCCCGGCCTGGCGCATGATCCACACAGGAGTGTGAGCGACTGGACGCCCGCGGCAGGCATCGAGGAACGGGCTCACGTCAGGCTCCTCATGACCGCCTCGGCCGCTTCGATCGTCAGGTCGATGTCATCCTCCGTGTGGGCTGCCGAGACGAACCATGCCTCGAACGGACTCGGCGCCAGGTAGACGCCCCGGTTCAGCATTCCATGAAAGAACCGGGCGAATCTATCACGGTCACACGCGACCGCCGTGGCCCAGTCGACCACCGGTCCACCCGTCAGGAACAGCGAACCCATGGATCCCACGCCGTTCCAGCACGCGTCGACGCCGGTGGACCCGGCGGCGGACTCCAACCCGCTTCCGAGTCGCTCGGCCAGGCGCTCGACCCTGGCATACAGTTCTTCGTCGGCTTCCAGGATCCCGAGCGTCGCCAGACCTGCGGCCGTAGCCAGTGGGTTGCCGGAAAGGGTGCCCGCCTGGTAGACCGGACCGTCCGGCGAAACATGCCGCATCAGGTCGCTCCGTCCACCGTAAGCGCCCACCGGCAGGCCTCCTCCGACGATCTTGCCCAGCGTCGTGAGATCGGGGGTCACGCCATACCGCTCCTGGGCGCCGCCGAGGGCCACACGGAACCCCGTCATGACCTCGTCGAACACCAGCAAGGCTCCCCGGTCATCGCAGATGCTACGGAGACCCTCCAGGAATCCGGAGCGCGGCGGGACACATCCCATGTTCCCCGCGACCGGCTCCACGATGACGCAGGCCACTCCGTGCCCGGCAGCGTCGAAACAGGCGGTGACGGACTCGAGGTCGTTGAACTCGGCGATGAGTGTGTCGGCCGCCGCCCCCGGCGTCACACCCGGGCTCGAGGGCACGCCAAGCGTCGCGGCTCCCGAGCCGGCCTCGACCAGAAACGCGTCCCCATGGCCGTGGTAGCCACCACGAAACTTCACGACTCCGGGAGCGCCCGTGACACCGCGGGCGAGGCGAATCGCGCTCATGGTCGCCTCGGTACCCGAATTCACTAGGCGCACCTGATCGATGGACGGTACCAGAGACACGATTCGCTCGGCGAGGGCCACTTCCGCGGCAGTCGGGGCTCCGAACGACGTGCCGTGCCGCAGCGCGTCGGCAATGGCTTCCCGCACCACCGGATGATCGTGCCCGAGGAGCATGACCCCCCACGAACCGACGTAATCGACGTATTCCACGCCGTCAGCGTCGATGACGCGGGCGCCGTGGGCTTCAGCGATGAACCGCGGCGTGCCTCCCACGCCACCAAACGCCCTCACCGGGCTGTTCACGCCGCCGGGAATCACCCTGCAGGCCGACTCGTACAGGCGGCTGCTGGCTTCGGTATCTCGTCCGCCACCGTGTTCCCTCATCGACCGCTGTTCCCGGCTGCCTGCGCGGCGGCCTCGACGAGTCCGTCCATGGTCGCCTCGTCTGCGGTCACCGGTTCCCAGGCTGCGGACCGTAGTGCCTCAGCCGTCGTGGGACCGATCGCCGCTGCGGCAAAACTGCCAGTCGGATCCACTCCATCGGCCTCCGCGCCGTTGAGGAAGCCAGACACCGCGCTGGGGCTCGCAAACGTTATGACGCGCACCATCCCCGACTCCGCAGCCTGCCGTACGATTCCCGGTTCGGGTTTTAGCTCCAGCGTTCGATAAACAACTACTCGTGTCACGGTCGCCCCCAGTGCTTCGAGTCCGGTCGGGAGGGCCTCGAGGGCCCGGTCCCCGCAAGCGAACAGCACCCTGCTCCCCTCGGCGTCGCCGGCCCGAGCGAACTCGTCCGCGAGACCCCGGGCGCCGGGATGCGCTGCCACTCTGTGAACCGGCCAGCCGGCGTCTGCCAGGGCTGCTGCCGTGACCGGTCCCGCAGCCGCCAGCCGGCTTCCGCACGGCACGCCATCCACCTCGGCCGCCAGCCGAGACACCGCGCGCGGGCTCGTCACGGCGATCCAGTCGAAGCTGTCGAACGCTCGGACGGCTTCCCGTACCGCACCGATGTCCTCCGCGTCAGCGAATCCGATGCAGGGCCAGAGCGCGACATGCGCGCCCCGTGCCTGGAGTTTCCGGGCAAGGTCGCCGGCCTCACATGCCGCCCGGGTAACGGCCACGCCGGTGCCGCGCAGCCGCTCAGCCGCCACGGATTGCCTGCAGGATGCGGTCGGCTCCATCTCTTAATGCACGCTCGGCTGCTTCTTCGCCCACGATCGTCGCATGCGCCACAGGTCCACCAGCGCTCGTCCGAATGGCGTCAGTGCCGTCGGCCGAGCAGATCATCGCATTGATCGTGACGGTGCCATCGGCCGCGACGGCGAGAGCTCCCGCCGGCACCTGACACCCGCCTTCGATTCTGCGCAGGAATGCTCGCTCTGCCGTTACGGCGATCCGCGTCGCGAAATGCTCGAGACCTGCCACGAGTTGCTCGACCCATGGGTCGCTTTCACGAACCTGCACTGCCACGGCTCCCTGTCCGGGAGCTGGCGGAAACTCGTCGGCCGGGAGCAGCTCCGAAATCGATTCTTCAAGCCCCAGTCGGTTAAGGCCTGCCACGGCCAGGACGATCGCGTCGAATTCTCCGGCCTCGAGCTTCTCGACCCTCGTGGGGACGTTTCCCCGAATGGGTTCGACTCTCAGATCAGGGCGCAGGCGAAGTATGAGGGCTCGGCGACGCATGCTCGACGTGCCGACTCGAGTTCCTTTGGGCAAACTGGCGAGTGAATGTCCCGTGACCCGGGGACCGATGAGCAGCGCGTCCCGTGGATCCTCCCGTGCCAGCACAGCGCCGAGTACCAGACCGTCCGGGCCTTCGGTCTCGAGATCTTTGAGGCTATGCACGGCAACATCGATGTCACCGTCACGCAGGGCCCGCTCGATCTCCCGCGTGAACACGCCGGTCTCGCCAATGGCAGCGAGAGGTTCGGTCGCCAAGATGTCACCCGATGTCTCGATGCCCACGAACTCGCAGGCTACGCTCGCCTGGTCTCTGAGGCCTTTAGTGACCGAGGCGGCCTGGATACGGGCCAACCGGGAAGTTCGAGCCCCTACACGAAGGACGCGGTCGTTCAAACGTCCAGATCGAACAGCGACTCGACCGCCTCGAGGGTGGCGAGTCCTTCGGCCGTGTCGCGGTCCGCCCGCTTGATGTGAACGGTCGGCTCGTGCAACAGCTTGGAGAGCAGCGCACGCGTGTACGTTTCCAATGCATCACGCTGATCCGGTTCGAAGCGCTTCTCGAAGGCTTCCAGTTCCCGGCGCCCGGCGTCGAAGAAATGCTCGCGCAGGGCCAGAATATGGGGGAGCACGGTGCGCGTGCGGCGCCACGCCAGATAGTCCTCGAGCTCTTCGTCCACGATCTGTTCCACTCGTGGGATCTCGCCTGCCTGGCGCTGGTTGTTGGCCTCAACGACCTCGGCAAGGCCGTCGAGGTCGTGCAGGCTCAGGTTCGACGGACATTCGGTCGGAGTCTCCACGTTGCGAGGCCTGCCCAGATCGACCACGGCCAGGGCCTGCCCATCGCGCTCACGCATCAATCGCTCGAGCAACTCGGCGGACAGTATCGGCGCCGCAGCTCCTGTCGCCGCAATGATAACGCTGGCCTGGAGGGCCTGTTCGGCTATGGCGTCGAGCGAGACAGCGCGGGCGCCCAGCTCGGCCGCCAGGCATTCGGCGGGCGCTAACGACCGGTTGGCGATCACGAGATCCGCCGGCCTGCGCTTGGCGACGTGGCGAGCGACCAGCCGAGCGGTTTCCCCGGCGCCGACGACCAGCACCCGCTGCTCCGTGTAGTCGGGAGCTGCGTCGAGGGTCAACCTGACGGCGGCGGCCGCTAGGGACGTTGGCCCGGTGTTGAGAGACGTTTCCGCCCGTGCCCGTTTCCCGGACCTCACCGCGGCCTGGAAGACCCGGGTCAGCGTGCTGCCGAGGGCGCCGCTGCGCGATGCGATTTCAGCCGCCGAACGGACCTGGCCGAGTATCTGGGTTTCGCCGAGGACGATGGAGTCCAGACCCGCGGCGACCCGCAAGAGATGCCGGGCGGCGGCCCGGTCAGTCAGCGCGTAGGAATGCTGGCGAATCTCGTCCTCGAGTGCGGCGTCTCCCCCGGCCAGCAACCTGATAATGCTGGCTTCGGCGCTCTCCGGGTCATCGCCGGCCGCATACACTTCAACCCGCGTGCATGTGTGCAGAAGCGCTGCCTCGCGAAACGCTCCGTCCCCCGCCAGAGATTCCAGAAACCCGCCCACTGCGGCTTCGTCCATGTAGAGGCCGTCCCGCAACCGTGCCGGCGCGACCGCATGGCTGGTTCCTACGACTAGCAGCCGGCCCATACGCTCTCGATCGTGTCAGGGGGGCACAACAGGCCGGTATGCACAGGGGTGTCGCACTTCGTGAACCTTCGAGCTTCGGTCTCCCGGAGTTCCTTCACCAACTGGGAGAACACAGCGAGGTCTTCCGTTTCGTAGACCACCACGAACTCCTGGTCCTGAAGACCGACCGAGTAGAGCAGCAGCTGCGTGATCTCGGTGTACTGCTTACCGATCCGAATGTGCTCGTTCATCATTCCCTGGCGCGTTTCGGCACCCAGCAGGTACCACTCAGCCGTCTTGGTGAACGGATACATGATCAGATACGGCGAGCGCTCGTCAGTGAGCGGATCAACCTCCTGGGCGGAGCGGGCTTTGCTGTACTGAGAGGGCCGCGTGAACCCCCACAGCGAATCGCGGGGCTCGATGAACGAACGAAACGGGCTGAGCGCGCGCGTCAGATCCGCGAAGAAGCGGGTCGGCACGTCAGGGGTTGGTGCCTCACATACAGACCAGATCATCACGTCGGCGGCAGCTTCCATGGGTGTGAGCTGGTATCCGTGAGCCGCCTGGGCCACGGTGCGCACCGCACTGATCAGATCGGCATATACTGCTGCTCGGCGATCCGCCGGAAGCGACCAGAATTCGGCCGTATACCGATAGACGCCAAAGTGATTCAGCGTTGCACACCTGTCGTCGCTCATCAGGTCGGACTCACTCCCTGGTTTCTGCCAACCACCGCGCCACGTCCGGCGCATGGTATGTGATGATCAGGTCGGCGCCTGCCCGCTTCATCCCTACGAGGATTTCCTCGACGATCTTGCGTTCGTCGATCCATCCACGATCGGCAGCCGCTTTCACCATCGCGTATTCGCCGCTCACATTGTAGGCCACGAGAGGCAGTTCCGGCACCTGCTCCCGCGTCTGGCGAAGGACGTCCAAGTAAGCGAGCGCAGGCTTCACCATCAACATGTCGGCTCCCTCCAGCGCGTCCAGCTCGCTCTCCCGCAGCGCTTCCCTCGCATTGGCAGGATCCATCTGATGGGATCTGCGGTCGCCAAACCTGGGCGCTCCCTCGGCCGCGTCTCGAAACGGACCATAAAAGGAACTCGCGTACTTGGTGGAGTAGGCGAGGATGCCGACAGCTTCGTGTCCGGCCGCGTCGAGTCCCTGGCGAATTGCTCCAACGGCGCCGTCGATCATACCGGACGGGGCCACCATGTGGGCACCGGCCTCGGCCTGCGAGACGGCCGTCGAGACCAGGCGGGGCAGGGTCTGGTCGTTGAGAATCTCCCGCTCGCCGTCCGCTCCCGGCTCGCCGACCAGCCCACAATGGCCGTGGTCTGTGTACTCGCACAGGCAGACATCCGCGATTACGACGAGGTCCGGTGAGCGCTGTCGTATGGCTCGAGTGGCCTGCTGAACCACGCCATCTGGCGCATCGGCGCCGCTTCCGCGCGCGTCCTTCGACGCCGGGACCCCGAACAGCAATACGGCCCTGATGCCCTGCTCGTACAGCTCGCCAGCATGCTGCACCAGGCCAGCCACCGGCCACTGTCGCACGCCCGGCATGGACTCGACGGGGACCGGCGTGTCGAGAGCTTCCGAGACAAACAGGGGACAGATCAGATCGTCACACGTTAGGCGCGTCTCACGGACGAGCGCTCGCAGGCCTTCCGTTCGCCGCAGGCGACGGGGGCGAACGGGCATATCAGACGTATCGGGATTCATGACGCCCGAACCTGCCGTCGCGGCAGGTCGTTTTCAAGTTGGAGCTTCCGTGCCCGTCGCGTCAGAAGAACTTCACGCCGCTACTCAGGCTCAGAACGAACCGACTCCCCTCGAGCCCCGGTGCGATCAGATACCCAAGATCGATTCGGCTGGATTTCGCAGAGGAGCCAAGCCTGTAACTCGTACGCAGTCCGACACAGAGTTCTTCCCCCCATCGCGGATTCTGTTCGGCTTACCAGGCGCCTCCGAAGTCGAGATAGCCCGCGAGTCCAAGACCGAACTGGTCGAGCACTCTGGGAAACGCATACCATCGGTGTTCCAGCGTGCCCCACACGGCCCGGGTCCCGACGTACGAATGAGGCTCGAACCCACGCAGTCCGACCGAGAATCCAAGGTCGAACTCGCTGCCCGGCGCCGGTCGTTCGAGAATCCCGGCCCGCAGGCTGAGAAGGGTCGCATGTTGATTGCCAGGCACCAGCGCTCCCGCCACGGAGGCCACCACCCTTCCGGAGTCGAGGCCGGCCGAATTGAACAACCCGTTCGCCAGGATCTCTCCCCGCACCATCACCGGCCCGGCCGCGACACCACCGCGCAGTTGAACGGCCGGACCGATCCCCGTCCGGGCGTAGCCGAGACCAGCAGCCGCCAGTCGAACCTGGAGAGCAATCCTGGTGGACAGGTCGATGTCCTGCTGGTTGAGTCCGTCGAGGTAGTTGACCACCCGGTACTTCGGTTGATCATACCTGGCGAACAGCCCTAGGTCCCAGAACACGGAATCCGGCACCGGGAGCAGTGAATCCGCGGCGGACAGGATGCGTTCGTTACGGTAAGTGGCGTTGAGGCCGACCCGAACCGTCCGGCGTGTCGTGGCGACGAGGGCACGGCCGACGCTGAGGTCCTGTCGGTATAGATGCTGCTGGAATTCGACCGTGTCTCGGCTGGTCGGCGAAGTGGATCGGTATCGGAGCCGCCGGCGATCAGCGGCGCGGCCTCCGATCAGCACGAGTGTGCGATCAGCCTGCGAGCGCCACGGATCCCCGATCAGCCACGCGCCGGAGGCGCCATCGGAGAGGAGAAGGGCATCCCCGGAAACGTTGAGTTGTGTCGACAACAACCGACGCCAGCGCAAAGCGAGCTGCGCTCCGCTGCGGTCCACCTCTTTCCGGTAGGCACCAGTGACGAGGTTGCCGGTACCCAGGAAGTTCTTCTCGGTGAGCCCGAGCCTTCCCGTGAGCGTGCCGTCGCTCGCGAAGCGGCCACTGACGATCGGCTGCGTGCTCCAGGCATCCTTGGTGAGGATTCGCGCGACCAGGCGTCCGGCCACTCGCGTCGTATCCACCTGCACGGAGCGAAACAGGCCCAGCTGTCGGAGGTTGCG
Source organism: Gemmatimonadota bacterium (assembly GCA_029288095.1). GTDB lineage: Bacteria > Gemmatimonadota > Gemmatimonadetes > Palauibacterales > Palauibacteraceae > JARFPW01. The sequence continues at coordinate 4,633 of JARFPW010000247.1, read as the reverse complement.
TTCGGTTTCTGCGAGCAGGGCTGAGTCTGCCGTCTGGCCGACGGAAAACAACAGCTCCCTTGATACCACTCGAGAGCGAGTTCGTACCCGGATAGAATTCGCAGTGCGGTAGATCCAGTTATCCGCCGCTTCGTCATCGCCGAACACGTTGTCCGTGTCGATGAAGATTTCCTCGATACGCGTGTCGGGGTCAGCCACTTGCGCCTTGAGCCCCTGTGGGACGCACAACGCGCAGGCCAGAAGGACTCCGGATCTACCGATACTGACAGGTGCCATGGCTATCCGAAGGTTCGGTATGGAGCGGCGTTTTCACCGGGAGTGACCGCAATTAACGTAACATCCCGGGCAGATGTTGTTCGCATTGCTGTTTCGACATTATATTCAATCGGTTAGCACCAGCTGTAGGGAGGGGTGCGTCCAGACTATTTCGTCCCGAGGATACTATCCAGGAGGGGACCATGCAGCATCTGCGTTCGTTCGCCGCACTAGCAGCGGCACTATTGTTTGTGGCCTCGCCGCTGGCCGCCCAGGACAACTGGGGCCGTGGCGGTGTGGAGGTCAACGTTTCCTACGGGGTCCTCAATGGGATCGGGAACGAGTACGTCGACTTGGATCCAGTCGCGTTCGAAGTCGACAACAACCACTACTTCGCCGGACGTTTGGGCTACGTCCTGAATGCCGGCCTCGGAATCGAGGGCTTCTTCGGCTACAACCCGGCCGCGAGTCTGCTGACTTCGGGCCAGGGTTCTTCGCCCGAGGTCTCCGTGATGAACTACGGCGGCGACCTGGTGTGGAATTTCCAGCCCGAGAGCGCCTTCCAGATCTTCATCATGGCCGGTGGCGGACAGCAGCAGCTGGACGTCGATCCGGTCACGGCCGGAGACCCGGCGAGCGAGTCCTGGTTCGCGTGGAATTACGGCGCGGGCGTCAAGATGTTTGTGTCGCGCGCCCTGGCGATTCGCGTCGACTGGCGGAACTACATCGCTCCGACGGGTCCGGAAGCCACTCGCGCGTTCTTCAACCCGGCCGTTGTGGACCCGCTGGAGGACGAGGGTCTGAGCACGACCGAGTTTACCGCGGGCCTCAGCCTGTTCGTCGGCGGACCGGCTGACGAAGATGGCGACGGCGTCGCTGACACCGATGATCTCTGCCCCGGCACGCCGAGCGGAGCGGCGGTAGACAGCGATGGTTGCCAGTTCGATGACGATGGCGACGGCGTCGTCAACGAGATGGACAACTGCCCGGACACACCGGCCGGCGCGGCAGTGGACGCCAACGGCTGTCCGACTGACGGCGACGGTGACGGCGTATTCGACGGAATCGACCAGTGCGACGACACGCCGGCTGGTGCGGTCGTGGATGCCACGGGTTGCCCGACGGACGCCGACGGTGACGGCGTATTTGACGGGATCGACCAGTGCGACGACACGCCGAGTGGCGCGATCGTCGATTCCACCGGTTGCCCGGCGGACAGCGACGGCGACGGCGTGCTCGACGGAATCGACAGGTGCCCGGGTACTCCGGCCGGTCGTGAAGTCGACGCCGAGGGCTGTGGCGAGTTCGAGGCTGCGCTCGCAGAGGGTCGTCTGGTACTGAGCGGCGTGCAGTTCGAGTTCAACAGCGCCGATATCAGGGAAGAGTCGCAGGCCGTACTGGATAGGGCCGCGACGGCCATCCGCAGCGCAATCGCCAACCGGCCTGGAATCTCGATCGAGGTGGGAGGCCACACGGACTCCGTCGGCTCCTCGGGCTACAACCAGAGCCTCAGCGAGCGTCGCGCGGCGTCTGTGCGTGACTACGTGGTCTCCGTGGAGCCGTCGATTGCCGACGCGCTCACGACGAGAGGCTACGGTGAAGACCAGCCGATCGCCGACAACGGAACTACGGAAGGCCAGGCGCAGAATCGCCGGGTCGAGTTCGTAGTCAGCGGTGACGACTAGTCGGAGTTGAGGGACGCGGCCTGTAAAGGTCGTGACGTACAGCAACGGGCCCGTTCCCTGTGGGGAGCGGGCCCGTTTGCGTTGACGCTATTCGAGGGGACCTAGGGTACCTCACCGATCTGTTCCTGGGTGCCATCACCCTCATCCGATACGACATCCAGCGGGGCGCCCACCCATTCACGGAATCGCCGGGACTCGTAGGTCATGCTGATCTGCGTGGAACCGGCGTCGAGTCGCACGCTGATCACGGAACCGGTGGCCGTATCGGCCCACTGGCGATGCCAATGGGCGTGTCCCAGCTTCGCCGCCTCGCAAATCGCGCTGGACGTGTTGTTGCGGGCTTCTTCCGTAGGATGAATCAGCGGGTACTGCAGGTCGACGAATCTCTGGATCCCGCGAATCTGGTCGACGCACTCCTGGCCCTCCAGCGCATTGACGACCTCCTGCCCCTTTACCAGCCCATCATCGGGTAGAATCCCGAACAACACGACGGATGGTTGCCCCACCAGGCTGTCCCGGAAGGCCAGCATCCGCAGCCCGTCCAGGATCGTGTCCTCTTCCGGGTCACCGAAGGTCGCCAGCACGGTGTCGACCGCGCTGCCCCATTCCAGTCCGCGGAAGCTGGTGATCGTCGTTGATGGTCGCTGCTGCGCAGTTGCGGAAGTCGCGGCGAACAGGCTCATCAGCATGGCGGCCGAGGCCGCAATTCGTCGAGACATGACGTCTCCCTCGAAGGTCAGTCCTGCGCACCGATTCCCCTATACACTAACGTGCGACCGACGATCATCGAGACCTTCACGGTCACTCGGAGGAATTCGCCAGGGCTTCCTTTTCTTTGCGGATGAACTCTTCGGCGGACTCAGGTACGAACAGGTTGTCCGCAATCGCGGCCACCTCTTCCGCCGCCAGCCAGGCGGCTTCGAGCACCGCCAGCTCACCTTCCATCGCTTCCCGCTCGGCCTGTTCCTGCGTCGCCATCTCCACGGCGAGTTTCATTTCAGCGGGTAACGCCTGCAAGGATCCCTTGCGAGTATGTTTCGCCTTCGACTTCCGGCGTCGGCGCTTCTCGTCCAGGGCTATCGCACCTTCGTTGCGAAGGCGCTCAGATACTCGTGCCGCGTCCCTCAGGTAAGCCTCCGGATGTCCGGATTCTTCGATCTGGTGCACCGCAGCCTGGACCGTGTCCTTCTTACCGCCGCGGCGATTGACCCGGGCCATTAGCTGACCGCCGATTCGAACGGCGGCATCGCCCTCCAGAATGAGTCGATCCATCTGCTTCTTCTTGCTGCTTCCCTTGTCCCAGCCCTGAACGTGAGCGAGTTCCAGGGCCCATCCTTCCGCCGCGTCGGTAGGAAGGATGCGGGACTCGAGCAGATGCTTGCCCTGGATCCGAATGGGATTGCCGTCCAGGTCGCGTACCCGGGCCATCGTGCGCTCTTCTTTCCAGTTGTTGTAGAGGGCGATGAAGCCGTACCAACCGCCACCAACACTCACTCCCGCGGCGGCGCCCCCTACGACGACGAGTCCCAGACCCGCCGCACCCGCGGCCGAGTACGCGATCGCCCTCTGTCGCCGTCGCCCGAACTGATCGCCGTATCTCCAGGCGGCGAACTCAGGTCTCTGGGGCTGTCCGATGCGCACGAGTTCGAGCCCCTCGGGGAGCTTCGCGAGACCGATGTTGTCGGTGGAGACTCGCAGGCGTGTATCTCGAAAACGTCTTTCGCACGCCTCGATCGCCTCCCAGCGTGTCTCGAGCGGCGAGAGGTTCCAGCGCTCGCAACGGCGGCAAACGACCCACAGCCGACCCTTGGCCTCGTCGTAGGCCAGTCGCCGACCCACTGGAAACTCTTCTATCGCTTCGTTCTCGCCCAGCGGGCGATTGCAGAACAAGCACGTGGAATACATGGGACCCGTCATCTCCCGTTTCTCAATTCGATCGTCTCATTCAATTGAGATTACCCGGAAGCCACTCGGAGCATTCGAACGTCTCCCCGGGATACACGTAGCGTAAGGCCACCTGGTATACCCGAATGTCGACGTCGGAGAGAAGGGGGTCGTCGGACCGAACCGTCCGGTCCCCGAACAGTCGATCGGATAACGGGTTGCTGCCCACCTTCTCGATCATCGCGTTGTAATCCGTCGGATGGAGCACGATATGCAGGTCTCCGCCCTCCACGCTCCAGCCGGTCGAGCCGCTGTAGTCCCATCCGAACCCGGAAAACTCGATCGCGGCGCCCTGCAGTTCGGCCATTCTGCCGACCGGCGTTCCGGGTCCTATCCCCAGAGGGGTGCCCCAGGGCCCGGCGTCGCCCGTGAACTGGACGAAAGCCGGGCGCGTCCGCGAATCATCCGCCCACGCGACATCGAGCCAGTACGGGCGGCCGGGGAACAGCCTCGATCCAGGCGCACAGAAACCCTCGCCCACGTAGACATCGGTGGTCTCGACGGCTGAGTCGCCCAGCTGATCACGCAGATCTGATTCACTCGTCGTTCTCCCCACGGGGCCGAACCGCTCGCGCTCCGGGTCGAGCCGCCACGTCGGGCTACCCGGGTTGGGGAGGACGGAGATCGAGTCGGCGACCAGCGAATCGGCAACGAGCCTTAGAAAGGCCACGCCAAGGAAGCTCGGAGTGGCATTGGAATCGCCGGGGATGTAGACGGCGGCCTCGGCCGCGTTCCGTGATGGATCCAGC
>JARFPW010000151.1 GCA_029288095.1 Gemmatimonadota bacterium | reverse complement strand
CTCCAGGGCCGGGATGACCAATCGACGGACGAATTCGGCTCGCGACGTCAGATAGAGAAACAACTCTGACTCCGGACACATCTCGAGCCTGGGATCGAGCACCAGTGCCCGGGCCTGCTCGCCCACGGCCGTGCCGCCCGGCTCCCGCACCAGCAGGTGGTCGACCCCATTCACGTGCAGTCGCCGCGAAACATTGCGGATCTGCGTCGACTTGCCAGCGCCTTCGACGCCTTCGAAGACGATAAACAGGCCATCCCTCCCGTCGGACCGGCCGCTCACGCCTCCACCGGATTCCCGCTCAGTCGTAGTACTCGACACCGAGATGCGTAATCTGCTCCTCACCCGCCAGCCAGCGCAGAGTGTTCTTGAGCTTCCAGTGCTGGATAAAGATGTCATGCTCCGGATACAGCCCCGGTGCCACCTGCGGACTCTTGAAATAGAAGGACAACCACTCCTGGATGCCGTGAAGACCCGAACGCTGCGCGAGGTCGAGGAACAGGGCGAGGTCCAGGACGATCGGCGCGGCCAGGATGGAATCTCTGCACAGAAAGTCGATCTTGATCTGCATCTCGTAGTCCATCCAGCCGAAGATGTCGAGATTGTCCCAACCCTCCTTGTTGTCACCGCGCGGCGGGTAATAGTTGATCCGGACCTTGTGGTACATATCCCCGTAGAGATGTGGGTACATCTCCGGTTGCAGAATGTGTTCCAAAACGCCGAGCTTCGATTCTTCCTTCGTCTTGAAACTCTCCGGATCGTCCAGGACCTCGCCGTCGCGGTTCCCGAGGATGTTCGTCGAAAACCACCCGTTCAGGCCCAGCATCCGGGTCTTCAGGCCGGGAGCCAGGATCGTCTTCATCAGTGTCTGGCCCGTCTTGAAGTCTTTGCCGCAGACCGGGACTCCATTCTCACGGGCGAGCTCCAGCATGGCAGCGAAGTCCACGGTGAGATTCGGGGCGCCGTTGGCAAACGGGACCCCTTCCTTGAGCGCTGCCCAGGCGTAGATCATCGACGGCGCAATCGAATCAGCGTCGTCCCGCATCGCCTGCTCAAACGCAGCCAGCGACGCATGCTCCTGAGTCGGCTGCAGAAAGATCTCCGTCGACGCGCACCATACAATGACCAGACGGGAACAGTCGTTGTCCTGCTTGAACCGCCTGATGTCTGCCCGCAGCTGCTCGCCGAGATCGTACTTGTTGTCGCCGGACTTCACGTTCGTTCCGTCGAGCTTCTTGACGTACTTCTTGTCGAACACGGCCGGCATCGGCTTGATTGACTTGAGGAAATCGGCGATCGGCTCGACATCCTCGGGCCGCAGGACACCGCACACGCGCGCTGACTCGTAGGCATCGTCGGGGATCGGATCCCAGGCACCGAACACGATGTCTTCGAGATCCGCAAGCGGAACGAAGTCCTTGATCAACGGTGCGCGCTCATCAGTGCGCTTCCCGAGCCGAATCGTGTTCATCTGGGTCAGCGAACCGGTCGGCCGCTTCCTGCCGGTCCGAATCGATTCGACACCGGCAATGGTCGTCGTGGATACCGCCCCCAGTCCGACCAGCAGCACACCCAGTTTGCCGTCGGCCGGAAGGATCTCCCGCCCTGTCTGCTCCTGCATATCTTGTATTCTCCTGATTCTCGTATCGAAAGCCGGTCGCGCGTCAGGTATTCGGACCCCGTCCGGACGGCTTGCGTCTCACCGCCCTCCCGACCGCCCTGCCTTCCGGACGGGTATTCCGGTACACCCACCAGATTCGCTGCAGGACGGTGATGTTCGTAAGGATGGCCAGCGCGTACAGCACGACCTTCAATACGATCCCGCCATTCTGCTCCCCGAAGAGCACGGCTGCCAGGCCAATCAGCAGCACGCGCTCGGCACGCTGCATCAGCCCTATGGAACAGTCGATTCCGAGCGCCTCCGCCCGCGCCCGGGTGTAGCTGATCATCAGCGACCCGGCCATTGCCAGCATGACGACGTAGATCATGGCAACATCGCCAAGCTCGAGCCGATAATCATTGTAGAGGGACAGCAATCCGAGGTAGACGACGATCTCCGAAAGCCGATCAAGCGACGAATCGTAGAACGCGCCGAACGGTGAGGCGAGACCTGTGCGACGGGCTACCGTCCCATCGAACAGGTCGAAGACGCCGCCGATCAGAATCAGCGCGCCAGCTGTCCGCACTTCGTGTTGATGGAAGAAGTAGCCGGAGGAGCAGGTGATGAGAAACCCCAACGAGCTCAAGGTGTTGGGATGCACTCGCCAGCGAGTGAGCGCGGCACTCACCGGCTCCACCGCGCTGCGCAGGGCACGTTCGGCCAGGTCGCGGAGTCGCTTCATCAGGGGATGACGATCCGGCTTTCTTCCCCGGTGCGTATTCCCGCGCCAATCGATTCCTGGACCTTCTCCATCAACTTGTCGAAGTTGGCCTGTGCCGAAATCAGAGCCTGGTAGCGAGTGCTCGTCTGCATTTCTTCGCTGAGCGACTCCAGCCCGTTTCGCAAATCCTCGGGCGGCTCGTCACCCTTTTCGAGGAACCCGAGAATCTCGGTCTGGAGCTTCCTCATTTCCGCAATTCTCTGCGTCGCCTCCTCATCCGTGCTGATCTCGGCATGGGCTGCCTTCAAATACTGAAACTCCGCCGTCTGAGACACGAGCCGGCCTACTTCACTCGCGCGTTCGAATATTCGATCCCGACTAGTGGTCTCCATGGCCTATGTGCGGTTGGAGGATTCAAGGTCCAGCTTGATGATAGACAGAAAAATATAGCGCAGAAATCGTGACGGCGCGATGTTCGCCGCCGCGTCCTCAGCCCGGGACGGCCCTGACGAATCGCGGGTGGCCGGCAAGATCGGCGTAAGCCTCGACGTCCGCCCACTTCCCCGCCCCCGACAGCACGTCGGTGACGGCTGCCGCCTGGCCAGACCCGATTTCAAGCCACAGGGCGCCGGTCGGGCTCAGGAATTCCGCGGCTCGCTGCGCGATGCGCCGGATCAACGCGAGTCCGTCCACTCCACCCCGCAACGCCTCTGGAGGCTCGAAATCCCGGATTTCGACAGGCAGAACGGCGAGTTCTGCATCGCTGACATACGGAGGATTTGACACGATCAGCTCGAACCGCTCCGCGGGATCGAGGCAGGCGAAGGGGTCGTCGCCTGCCTTCCTGAATTCGACGCGGGAGTCCAGGCCAACGCGGCGGCAGTTCTCGATCGCCTGCTCCAGAGCACCATCTGATATATCGATACCCACGACTCGGCCCGAGATGTCCTCGGCGGCCAGGGACAGGGCAATAGCGCCGCTCCCTGTTCCGATGTCCAGGGCGTTGTCGAGGAGCGATGCGCGGGGCTCCCCGGTTGGCCGGCGAACCAGGCGAACGGAGCCTGGCGGAGTGTCCCGGTCGATCGCCCATCGCCGGACCAACTCGACCAGCTGCTCCGTCTCCGGGCGGGGGATCAGTGCGCGGC
>JARFPW010000119.1 GCA_029288095.1 Gemmatimonadota bacterium | reverse complement strand
GAACTGGATCGCTCGATGCCCGTGATCGGCGTCATGACGCCCGCTCCTCCTCGACGGTCATGTCCACCGCCAGATCCTCTGCGTGGAGTTCGATCTTCAGCGCCTGGCCGATCGCGCTCAGACCGATCTGGATCAGCACTCGGTCGGCTCCGCGCTGCTCGAGAACCAGTCCTCGGACACCGGAAAACGGGCCGGACTGGACGACGACACTCTGCCCTCGTTCGACCTGCGGGGCCGGTGCAGGGACGACTCCGGTCTCCAACAGGCAGGCCGCGAACAGCCGAACGTTGTCGATCTCTTCGTCGGGAATGGGAGCAGGGCGGCCCGCTGTCCGGATGACCTGAACGCTCCCCGGAACGGCGAGCACCCGCGACGCGTCCTCGGGCGGGAACCGGACGAACACGTAACCCGGGAACAAAGGCCAGTGGACCGTCTTCTTTCGATCGTGCCATTGGCTGACCCGTGGCACGAGCGGCAGGTATGTCTCGAATCCTCGCTCACTCAGACCTTCCGCAACCCGCTTTTCATGTCGGGAGCGAGTATACAGCGCGTACCAGCGATTCTCGGCCTTCAATGTCCCCGCTTTCGCAATTCGGTGCCCCGTCGCCTGCAGGCGCGATCCTGGTCAACCATGGAGGGCAGGCGCACTTCGTGCCCGTGAGTAACAGGGGGGCTTCAGCGGGTCACCGACCCGCAGCCGCCATGCTCTTCCCACTTTGGTGAGCCGGATGTGGCTCCGTCCTTCGTGTCGCGGCGGGGGCAAGAATCGCTCCCACTACCTGTTGCACCGCAACTATTTACACAGCTGCGAGTTACATCACTACATCACTGTCAAGGTCCCACACGTGTTGCAGGGACGCAACACCTCATACTAACCCAATTCCCCCGCGGCGAAACGGGGTCTAGAGACACGGGAACGGGAGTTCGACGACGAACACCGTGCCGGTTCCGGACCGGCTCAGGACATCGATCCGGCCCCCTGCCGCCTCGACGAGCCGCGCGCTGATCGTCAGGCCGAGTCCACGGGTCCACCCGCGGGTCTCACCAGGCCAACGGTCCTCGGTAATCGACATGAGTTGTCTGAGCGCCTCCACGTCGGTGCCTACGCGATCGTCGCTCACCTCTATGCACAGGTCGCCGGAGCCAGAATCGCTGAACTCGAGGGTCACCACGCCGCCACTGTCCACGGCTTCCAGCGCGTTCGAGACCAGGTTCAACAGGACGCGACTCAGAAGCCGCTGATCCCCGTGCCGCAGGCCCTCGGCGCTGAACAAGGTTCGCAGCTCGACCGCCCGATGCGTGGCCAGAGGACCCACCAGGCCTCTCACGTCCTCGATCACCGTCTCCAGGGAGAAGGAAGCCGTCGATACAACGATTCTCTCCTGCCCAACGCCGAGGCGGGAGAAATCGATGAGATCGTTCGCCATTCTCACGAGGGTGACGGCAGCGGTGTACAGGACACTCATCTGGTGACCCTGCGCTTGCGTCAGGGCTCCACTTCTTTCCGACCGCAGAGCGTCCGCCAGGAACAGAATCGAATTGAGGGGTGAACGCAGATCGTGTGATACGTCCTGAACCATCCTGCGATGAGCGTCAGTGTTCCGATCCAGAGTTGCCACCGCCGCGCTCAGGAGAGTCCGATCCAAGGCCGCGTGCAGCTCGCGGGAAACGGCGGCTTCCTCATCTCTGCTCCCTGCAGCGGGATCGGGGATGGTCTCGCGGAACGCCTGAGCGACCGCCCATGCCTCCTCGAGTTCGAGACCGCCATACCATGCCGTGTGGGCAGGTCGATCCTCTTCAGGTTGGTGAACCTTCACCGGCCCCGGACGGCCGTATAGATGGCGCGCCAACTCGGTGCCGGCCGCGCGGAACCGATCAGGAAGTGAACGGATCAGGTCTTCCGCCCGGTTCCGGGCGGCCCTCGTGACTCGGGAGTCGGATTCTTCTCCGACTCCCTCATCCGGAGAGCCGGACCGCGGGAAGGCGTTGTCTGTCATGATCAGGACGCGAAGGCCTCGCGGGCCAACTTGTGCTTGTCCATCAGGCGATACAGAGTGGTCCTGTCGATACCGGCCTGCCGGGCGGATTCGGACATGTTCCCGCCCGTTCGCGCTACGAGGTGCGCCAGGTACTCTCGCTCGAAGCGGTCGACCAGTATCTGCTTCGCTTCGTGGAACGGCATGCGGAGGTCGAGCGCGGGTCCATAACCGTTCCCCTGGCTCAGCTCGGGTGGTTGTTCGAGGATCGACAACCGCTCCGCAGGGATTTCCTCTTCCGGATCCGACAGCACGACCAGGTTCTCGATCACGTTCTGCAGCTCGCGAACATTGCCTGGCCACGGATAGTGGATCAGAGCTTCGAGGGTCTCTCCGGCGAGTCTCGGAGGCTCCGCTCCGGGCAACTGGTGCCGGCGCCAGAAGTGATCCACGAAGTGCCGGATCAGCACGGGGATGTCCTCCGGCCGCTCTCTGAGCGACGGGAGGTGAATCGGGACGACACGCAACCGGTAGTACAGATCGTGCCTGAGCGCTCCGTCGTTGAGTGCCTCTTCCGGATCGCGATTGGTCGCCGAAATGAAGCGCACATCCACGACCGCGTCGTCCTTTTCGCTCCCGACCCGCCTGAGCACGCCGTCTTGCAGGACTCGCAGCAGCTTGGCCTGAATCGCGAGGGGCATCTCCGCCAGCTCGTCGAGGAAGAACGAGCCCTGGTCAGCTACTTCAAGCAATCCGGCCTTGTCGCGAATCGCCCCGGTGAAGGCTCCGCGTCGATGGCCGAACATCTCTGATTCGAGGAGTTCTCCCGGAAGAGCGGCACAGTTCACCGCAACGAACGGCTTGCGAGACCGGCGACTCTCCCGATGAATGTACTGAGCGAATAGCTCCTTGCCCGTTCCACTCTCGCCCGTGATGAAGATGGAGGCGTCGGTGGACGCGACCTTGAGCGCCTTGCCGACGGCCTCACGCATCGCTGCGGACACGCCGAGGATGGTCGTACCGCGTTCGACCAGCAGTCCCTCGCGTTGCGACGGCTGGGTCATCTTCTGCGTGCGCATCAGCGTGAACGCCGCCCGGCCGATGAGCACCAGAAGTTGTGTGGCCGTGAAAGGCTTCGGAAGGTAGTCCCAGGCGCCCGCCTGAATGGCCTTGACCCCGTCCTCGGTCGTGGCGTGTCCCGTCATTACGATTGCCAGGCAGTCGGGGTTGCGCTTCCTCAGCTCCGCGAGGATGTCGAGCCCGTGGACCTGGGGCATATTCTGATCGATCAGAACGATCTCGAACGTCTCGCCCTTGAGCCGCCGCAGCGCCTCTTCGCCACGGCGCTCGACCTGGCAGCCGTACCCTTCTCCACTGAGAACGGTCTCACAGCTTTCGAGGATGCTCGGTTCATCGTCTACCACCAGGATCCGGATCGCGGCCCGGTCTTCAGGCGCGACGAGAACCCGCTCCGCGTTGTCAGACAGAATCGGCTCGTCGATCTCGATGCTCTCACTCATGAATCGATCTTCCACTGAAGTTTGGCGTCACTCGTGCCGCCCCCTGTGGGGTCACGGTGTCGTGCCGACGCTACGGCCGGCCGGCCCCTGAAGATCAAGATCTGGACCTGCACGAGGGTGGGATGCCGTATTTGGCGTGATGATCCGTAGATGTGGCAGATTCGCGACACCTGGCTGCCGACTCGGGCAATCAGCACCTGGCAGGAGCATGGCTGGTTCGTCGCATTCCGCAACGAGAGAGGCCAAATCACCGCACCGGCGGGGCCTCGGAGGGGGAGAACGAGGGTCTTCGGTCGGGCCAGGCCGTCAGGCGATGGACATGGACAGCGGGAGGTTGGCCATGGTGATTTCCGCTATCCGCTTGGACGCCAGCCCGTCCCATAGCTCTGGCCGGCGGATTGCTGGCCGCTCCGTCAGTGCGTGGGCAACGATCTCCGGCAGGTCATCCAGCGATT
>JARFPW010000118.1 GCA_029288095.1 Gemmatimonadota bacterium | reverse complement strand
ACTCGCAACAGCTCGGTCTGAGCGATGACCTCGTAGTAGTCGGCCTCCGTCCCGAGGGCCGTTTCGAAACGGGCCTGGAGCTCACCGGCCCGGGCGCCGTCTACTCTCGCCGCCGAGCCCTGCATGTCGTAGATCCTGGCCCCGCCGGTAAACAGATCATACCGGGCGCCGAGAGTGGCCGTCGTGAGCTCGTCCGCCAGATCGCCCGTTCCAAGGTTGAACTGCGGCGAAGAGAATCGATTCCACGACCAGCGGAACTCGGCGCTCGGAATTACGAACGCCATCCATGCCTGGCGGCGCACCCAGTCAGCGTCTCCCACCTGTCGCAAGGCCGCCACGTAGTTGGGATCGACGTTCGCCGCCAATCGCAAGGCCTGGGCGAGCGTGACCCTCAACACCGAGTCAGGAGCAGCCTGCTGCACCGGCGCCTCGCCGAGCGATGACAGACCTCCGTCGAGCAGATCTGTGGTCGGCGTCGGGCCTGGCAGCGCCGTGGCCAACTGTGCCTCCACGACGGTTGGCAGGGAGAGAGCTGCGATGGCCGTCATGACAGCCGCCAGCCGCGACCGTCTCATGACGAAGCCTCCGCTGCCTCAACTACCGCGGGAGCGGTCCTCCGCCCTCTCGCCAGGGCGCCCAGAGAATCGAGCAGAACGTATACGACCGGGACCAGATACAGGGTCAGTATCGTCGAGAAGAACAACCCGCCGACGATGGCGTAGCCCAGGGGCCGACGACTGGCAGCGCCCGCTCCCAGCCCCAGGGCGATCGGCATGAGGGCGATGATTGTTGCCACCGAGGTCATCAGGATCGGGCGAAGTCGAATGCGTCCGGATTCCAGCATGGCCTCCACGGCATCCAGACCGCGCGCCCTGGCCCGGTTGGCGTACTCGACCAGGAGAATCGAGTTCTTCGTGACGATTCCGATCAGCAGTATCATCCCGATCTGGCTGAACAGGTTGAGGGTCGACCCGGTCAACCAGAGCGTCAACAAGGCGCCGGTAACGGCGAGCGGCACCGACAGGAGGACCGTGAACGGGTGTACCAGCGACTCGAACTGAGCAGCCAGTACCATGTAGACCACGATGAGTGCCAGTACGAACGCGAAGTACAGGGCGTTCCCGCTCTCCTCGAATTCACGGGACTCGCCGGTCAGAACCGTGCTGCTGCCGGGTGGCAACAGTTCAGCGGAGACGGCACGCAGCGAGTCGATCGCTGCCCCCAGGGCCAGCTCCGGCATGAGTGCCGCGGAAAGCGTAAACGAGGGCACCCGATCGTAGTGGTTGATCTGGCGAGCCGAAACGGTCTCCTCGACACGCGTCAGCGCCGAAAGGCTGACCAGGGTCTCGTCCCGTCCCCGGACGTATATGCCCGAGAGGTCACCCGGCGTGGCACGCTGCGACGGCTCCAACCTGACGATCACGTCGTACTGTTTGTTGTTGAGGGTGAACCGGCTGATCCGCTTCCCTCCCAGCAGCGCCTGTAGCGCACCACCGATATCTCCCACTGGCACGCCCAGGTCCTCGGCCCTCTCTCTGTCGTAGTGAATTTCGAGCTCCGGCTTGTTCACCTTCAGATCTGTATCGACGTTGACCATGCCCGGGATCTGCCTTGCCCGGGCGACCAAGCGATCCATGCTGGCGGTGAGCGAGTCGAAACTCGGGTTGCGCACGACGAACTGGACGGGACTTCCCCAGCCGATGGCCGGTGGCTGAAACACGAAGGCGAAGATGCCCGGAATGCCGAACAACTGCGGTTGGATCTCGGCCAGGATCTCCTCAACGCCTTTGTCCCGCTCATCCCAGTCCTCGAGATCGGCGAACAGGAAACCCCCGTTTACCGATGCCTGAAAGCTGTTGCTCCCTACGACGCTGAACAGGGCCTCGACCCCGTCGGCTTGGCGGATAATCTGTTCCACCTGCCTCTGGTAGCCATCCATGTACTCGAGCGAGGCTCCCTCTGGCCCCTGTGTAGCTCCAAAGATGAAACCCCTGTCCTCAGGGGGGAGGAACTCCCGCGAGAGGCCATTGAACAGGAGCACCGCCACGCCTGCCACGGCGCCCGCGCCGAGCACGACGAATGCCCGGTGCCTCACGGCGAAGCCCAGAGTGCGGGCGTAGACCGCCGCGATCCCTTCGAACGTTCGCTCGAAGGCGTTGAATATCCGGCCATGGCTCGCGGGTACACGCAGGATCCTCGCGCTCAGCATCGGAGTCAGCGTAAGCGCCACGAAGCTTGATACCACCACGGCCCCCGCCAGCGCGATGCCGAACTCATTGAACAACCGACCGGTCGTGCCTTGCAGGAAGGCAAGCGGAGCGAAGACAGCGACCAGGGCAACCGTCGTGGCGATGACCGCGAAGGCGATCTCGCTGGTGCCCTTCGTCGCGGCCACCACGGGTTCCTCTCCGAGGTCTTCCTGGTGTCGGTACGCGTTCTCCATGACGATGATCGCGTCATCGACGACGATGCCCATGGCGAGAATCAGGGCCAGCAGCGTGAAGTTGTTGATCGAGAATCCGAGTACGTAAAGGATGGCGAACGCCGCCGTGATGGACGTGGGGATCGCCAGGCCGGGTATGATCGTCGCCCGGAAGTTGCGAAGGAATACGAAGATAATCAGCACGACGAGGATTCCGGCCAGGACTAGCGCGTCCTCCGCTTCACGAATGGAGCGCCGGACGAACGTGGCCTCATCGAAGCCGATCGAGAGCTTCACACCCGGGGGCAGGGCGGCTTCCAGCTCTGGAACAGCCTCCCGCACCAGGTCCGATACCTCGACGATATTAGCCTTGGATTGTCGAATTACCCCGATGGCGAGAGCTCTCTCGCCGTTGAAGCGGAGATGCCCGCGCTCCGCTTCCGGACCGAGTTCTACTCGAGCGAGATCTGAGAGCCGCACGACCTGGCCGTCCCGGTTCGCCACGACCAGGCGGGCGAATTCGTCCGCGGTCTTGAGCTCGCCAAGCGACCTGACGGTGAACTCGCGCCGCTCCGACTCGATCCGACCAGCTGGGATCTCCACGTTGCGACTGCCGATCGCGTTCTCGACGTCCTGAACCGTGAGACCCCGCGCCGCCAGCTCGGTGGACGAGAGCCAGATCCGCATGGAAAAGCGTCGCTCGCCGAAAATCTGGGCCCGGCCCACACCTGGAATGGACTGAAGCCGGCGTTTCACGACTCTGTCAGCCAGATCGGAAAGC
>JARFPW010000105.1 GCA_029288095.1 Gemmatimonadota bacterium | reverse complement strand
TCCCAGTAGGACACCGTGATACCGAGGCTCGCATCCCGTGCCGACTCCACGCCGAGGAAACCGGGCTGGGTGGCGGCCAACTCCAGCATGCGTCGGGAAGCTGCATCGTAGCCTTCCCCGACGCGGGTCTTCGTCGAGGTGAAGATCACCGCGTAGTACGGCTCCCTAGGGCTCATCGGCAGGCAGCGCGGTTGAGAGCCACTAGGGTTGCCCTTTTCGCGAGATCGTATCCAGCGATCGATCGATGGCTTCCTTGGCGGATGCCGTCAATCCGCCACGCTCATACTGCTCGACGACCAGCCCCTCGACCTGTGCCACCAGGGAATCGATCGTCGGCCCGCGAGCGGACAGCTCCTGGCGTTCGGGAAGATTGGGCGCTCCGAACAGGTTGATCCATCCCTCGGTGCGTCCACCGAGCGCCAGCACCTCGTAGAAATAGCGGCCCGGTCGGCTTCCCCCCGTAAACAGATCGATCAACCCCGCCCCGAGTGACAGCGGGCTGAACACGAGATCGCGGAGTCCGTCGAGCGCCAGCTTGATCTGGAACACCACGATGTCACGAACGAGCTGCCATCGACCGTCCGACTCTTCGTGGGCAATAGTCGGCATTGTCATACGAGTTGTTTCTCCAGTTCTGTGAAGCCTTCGCGCACCTGTTCCAGCCCAATGCTGTCCAGATCATTGTCGAGCGCCAGCAGCACCTGGTTGCGACTCGACAGCGGCGGGAATTTGGCGAGGTCTCGCGGATTCCGGTACAGGGCTACGACCGGCGTGTCGAAGCAGGAGGCGACGTGGACAGTCGCGGTATCCGTCGATAGAAGCGCTGCCACGTGACGCAGGATGTGCGCGACATCGAACAGCGATTCCGTATCGGGTGAGGGAAGGACACCGGCCAGCTCGGCTGCCAGGCGATCCCGCACAGCCGCATGTTCCGGTGCCGCCAGCAGGACGATCGGTCGCGTGATTCCGCTGAGCAGGTCTCTCCAGCGATCGGTCGGCCAACGCTTTTCGGGTTTCGACGCACTGATGTTGACGGCAATCGCCGATCGGTTCGAAAGGTGAGTAGCCACGAACTCCCGGACCGAAGCGGAGACGGGCCCTTCCGGCAGGTATGGGCGTGGCGATGGCTCCGGGGCCGCGTGAAGTGGTTCGATGAGGCCCGGTGTCTTTTCCCATACGGGCATCTGCTCGGGACGCTCGACGAGGCAGTCGAAGAAGCCTTGGTGGCCCGGATGGTCGAACCCGATCCGGTACGCAGCCTTGATGCGGCGCACGAGGCGCAGGTTCGTGAAGGAAGGATGATCCTTCGTGCTCAGCAGAGCGTCGAATTGTCGCCGGTACAGGCCGGCGCGCTCCCCAGCCGACGCACGCTTGATGTTGATCGCGCGGTTGACGGTCTCGTCGTGCACGAGTAGGCCGACCCCGGGCCCCGTTCCGACGACCGTGATCTCGACAGCAGGGAATACCGAGCGCAACGAACGCAGGAGAGGAGTCGTCAAGATGGTGTCGCCGAACAATTCGGGAATCAGCACGACGACGGATTCGATCGCCCGGCCGTCATGGCGGGACGGGTGGACGGTTCGCCCCACCGCGCCGAGCAGACGGCAGGCCAGGCGACGATAGCCGGCCCTCACGCCACTGCCTGCCGGAACAGGGATTCGATCTGATCCACCATGCGGTCCATCGAGAACGTGGTCAGCACGCGATCGCGCGCGGAGTCCGCCAGCGCGTCCGCCAGCGCCGGATCGTTAAGCAGCCGTTCGATCGCCCCCGCGAGGGCCGAAGCGTCATCGGGCGGCACCAACAGGCCGAACCGGTCCTCCGGGATGAGTTCGGGGATACCGCTGACACGGGTTGCGACCACGGGCGTACCCACGGCCATCGCTTCGAGCAGTACGGTCGGCATCCCGTCGTACCGGGAAGCGAGGGCGAACACCGCGGCCCCGGCGATGGCCGGACCGAGCGGAGACACGAAGCCCACGAGGTGAACCACGTCTTCGAGGTTGAGTGTGGCTATCTGCGCGCGGAGTCGGTCTTCGAGGTCACCATCGCCCGCGATCAGTACCACGAACTCGTGGTCGCGTGCGCGCAACTCGAATGCGGCCTCGATCAGCACGTCGAATCCCTTCTGCTCCGAAAGTCGGCCGGCCGACAGGATGATTGGCCGGTTCGGAAAGGTGTCGGCAAACGGCGAAGCGCCGCCGTCCGAGGGGCGATCCACTCCATAGTGGACGACCGATACGAATTCAGCCGGCAGCCCGTATCGTTCGACATACGCCTGGCGAATTGACTCGGCGTTGGTGATCACGCCGTCGGTCAGCCAGCGAATCGGAAGAGTGTAGCGGAGCTTCTCATTGATCGAGTCGAGTGCGTGACTCGTGAAAATCGCAGGAGTGCGCGCGAGGCGTCCCGCGAGACCGGCGACGCGGACGTCGCGGTTGAAGTTGCAGACGAGCACGTCGATCCGGTGGCGCCGCAGGAATCGGCGCAGTCTCCAACTGAGAACCGGATCGAAGTCACCTCTGAAGAGCAGTGGCAGAACGTCGAGGTCCGCCCGGCCAGCCTCTGCCAGGAGCCGGGATCCCGGTCGGCCGCCGATCCACGATCGGTGCCCGCGGTCCCGCAGGCCTGCGCCCGTGCTGATCATCCACTGCTCGCCACCACCGAACTCGTCCGCTTTCTGCGAGTTGACGAACAACACGTTCACGGGCCATCGCCCAGATCAATTGCCTTCAGCTGCTCGAGTTCGCGTTCCAGCCGGCTGTTCGACCGCCGCAGAGCGGCCTCTTCCTCCAGCATCCCCAGGACAAGCCGAACAGTCGTTCGGCGGTCGGAGTCGGGAAACTCGACGAGCAGCCGCGTGAACAGGTCCAGGGCCCGGATGTTGTTGGATTCCCGGTGCCCCGGCATCGCCGAGGCGACGGCGGCGCGAAACAGCGCGGACTCGTCAGTGGCGAGTGCGGGATCGGCGAGGAATTTCCGCACTGCGCCCGCATAGTGCCCTGCCTCGTACATCTCCTGCATGGTCTGGGGAGAAGCGATGGCTGGCGTATCCGGCTCGGGCGCTCGGCCTCCCTGGGACGAGGCACAGGCTCCAAAGGTCAGGGCGGATGCCAGTCCGACGACAGCGATCAGCACCCGGCCGTTCAAGGAGCGCTCCTCGCCGGCCTGGCGGGAAGCGCCACATGAAATGTGCTACCGCCCCCGGGTCGATCGTCGACGCCGATCCTGCCCCGGTGCGCTGTGACGATTTCACGGCAGATCGTCAGCCCGAGACCCACTCCGCCCGCGGATCCGCTCGGCTCGCCGCACTGCGCGAACCTCTCGAAGATCGCTTCCTTGTCTGCGTCGGATATGCCCGGGCCTTCGTCGGAGACGCGCAGCTGCACGCCGTTGCCCCCGCCGTTCCCGCCGGCCGGCGCCACCTCGACCCGAACCGTTCCTCCAGCCGGAGAGAACTTCAGAGCATTGTCCAGCAGATTCTCGATCACCTGGGCCATCCGGGCCTGGTCGCAGTCGACGACCAGTGACTCCGGTGCGTCCACAGCGGCTTCGACGCCTGCCTGCTCGAGCCGAGCCTCCAGCCGCTCCACGGCCTGCCGGGCCATGTGGGCTACGTCCGCCGGCTCGAAGGAGTACTCGATGGCGTGCGACTCCAGCTGGGCGAGCATCAACAGGTCGGAGATCATCGTCGACAATCGGTCTCCGCTGGCCAGCCCCAGTTCCAGTAGCCGACGCTGACGGTCATTCACCGGACCCGGTACGCCGTCGAGCAGCACTGTCATCGCTTCCTTCATCGAGGCCAGCGGACTCTTCAGGTCGTGCGAAATGCCGGAAAGGAAGTTCCTCTTGAGCTCGTCCACCTCGCCGAGTCGATGGGACATGGCATTGAAATTCCTCGCCAGTTCCCAGAATTCCTCATCGTCCGAGCCTTCCAGGCGACGCCCGAACTCGCCCTCAGCCACGCGCCGGGTCGCCGCCGACAGCCTCGCGAGAGATCCGGTGATCGAGCGGATGATCAGCAGGATGATCGTCAGCCCGGCCAGCAGCGCGGCAGCGCCCACGATCCAGGCACTCCGACGGGCCCGAGACAGGTCGCGCGAGGCACGGTCCATCTCCGAGACCATGGCGGAGCGGGCGGCCTGGGATACATCCAGCACCGCCTGCCTCATTGCGCCGACTTCACTTCCAAGGAGGGGAGGCGATGGCACGAGGACGGGAGCCACCGAGTCGACCGCTTCCGTCGCCGCACGAGCCCGGAAGTCTGCCCACCGGGCAACGAGCGCTGCTACACGCGGTGCCTCCGGGGCTCCGCGGGAGAGTGAGTCCAGGTCCGAGACGGCGCTGTCGATCTCGACGGCGATCTCGGCGTACAGGGCAGCATACCCGCTGTCTTCGGAAACCTCGTACTTGCGGCCCGCCTCAAGCAGTTGATCCAGCCGGTCCAGCTGCTCCGCGCTGGTTACGGATACGCGCACGGAGACCGCCGTCAGTCGGCGCTGGGCATCCGCCAGGTCGCGGATGATGCTGATGTGATAGACGAGCAGCGAACCCAGCAGAAGGAGTAGCAGGCCGTAGCCCGACCAGAGCTTCGTGGAGACCCTCACACCTCGGCCGGATCTTCCTCGTAGCGCTTCAACTTGTTGCGGATCGTCTTCACATCCAGATCTAGACGGCGCGCGGCCTCGGCCTTGTTGTTCTTGACATGCTTAAGCGTCTTGAGGATCAACTCCTTCTCCACCTGCTCCGCCGTGGTCTCACCGATCTCGATCGTGATCGTGGGATCCCCGTTGCGCGGGGCCCTCAGGAACAGGGGGAGTTGGCCGGTTTCGATCCACCCCTCGCGGGCGACGATCGTGGCGCGTTCCATGGCATTTCGGAGTTCCCGGACGTTCCCAGGCCAATGATGGGCCTCGAGCAGTGCCATCGTGTCGGCCCGAACCCCCTCCACGCGGGTCCCGTGCTTCTGATTGAACTCCCGGATAAACGCCTGCACGAGGAGCGGAATGTCGCCATCCCGATGCTTCAATTCGGGCAGCCGAATCTCGAACACGGCCAGGCGGAAGTACAGGTCCTCGCGGAGCAAGCCGCGCTGAACAGCCTCGTCGATCGGGCGGTTCGTCGAGGCGACCACCCGGACATCGAACTCGACGTCGCGGCTGCCACCGACACGCCGCACCCGTCCCTCTTCGAGGATCCGGAGAAACTTCGTCTGCAGGTTCACGGGCATATCGGCGATTTCATCGAGCAGCAGGACACCGCCGTCGGCAAGCTCGAACCTGCCGCGTCGCAGCTGCGCCGCCCCGGTGAACGCTCCCTTTGTATGCCCGAACAGCTCGCTCTCGATCAGGCCTTCCGGGATCGCCGCACAGTTGATAGCCACGAAGGGCCCGCCTGACCTGCGGCTGAGCGCGTGGATGGACCGCGCGACCAGCTCCTTGCCCGTTCCGCTGGCCCCTGTCACGATCGCCGTGGCTTCATTTTCGGCGAGCAGTTCGACCATCGCGAACACTTCCATCATGGCTTCGCTGCGCCCGATCATGCCGGCGAATCCGGGCTTGTTTTCGAGCTGCGAGTCGAGCTGGGCAACCCGCTTCTTGAGCGACATGTCGGCGAGCACGGCTTTGAGGGCCGCCTGGAGCTTCTCGGTCTCGATGGGTTTCGTCAGAAAGTCCTCAGCGCCGTCCTTCATCGCCTCGACGGCCAGGTCGACGGTACCATGACCCGTCATCAGGATCACGGGGCGATCCGGATCGTCCGCCTTCAGGTGCCGCAGCAGGTCGAGTCCCGACATACCGGGCAGCACGATGTCGGCGAGCACGACGGAAGGGCGCCCCATTTCGAGCGCAACCTGCGCCTCGGATGCGTCGGCAGCCGTGATGACCTCGTAGCCCCAGTCCTCCAACCTTACGGTCAACACTTCGCGCATCGTCGCATCGTCGTCCACGACGAGAATAGTGGTTACATCGAGTTGCATCGGGACCCTCCAAAGTTGTTCCAGGGGGGCGTCAATCTCGTCGGTGGTCTGCCCTGAATCAACTTTTTTGGGCCGGATTCGGGAAATTCTCCCGGCACGCGGGAGCGGCCGGCCGGGGAAAAACTCCCGGTATTCAGGTCGGGGCGGAGGGGCGCGCGGATGGGGAGGTTGCATTCAAGCGGTTGTCAATAAACCATTTACGGCTGAGTCGAAACGAGGCACACGGATTGCTTCGTGCGATTCTCAGCGTACACCGCTCCGCCGTCAGCCCGGGGGCCGCGACGCGCGCACGCAAATCCGAAATGTCGAACGACCCACTTTGCCAGGAGCATCATGCCGTGAAGAACTTGTCAATCCGAGCCAGGCCGCTGGCCGCAGGCCTCGCCACCTTCGTCGCATTCGCCGCGAGCGGCTGTGCAGCCAAGGTCAACCAGGACGTCTACAACGCCGACATGGCGGCTATTCGGGCGGATATCGCCGGGCTCGACTCCCGCACTACGCTCACCGAAGAGCAGTTGGCCCAGATTCAGTCCCGTATGGACGGACTCGAGGCGGAACTCGGCACGTTGCGTGAGGAGTTCGACGTGACCGTGGCCCGCCTGGAGACCGGAATCAGGTTCGCCACACCGATCCACTTCGATTTCGATGACGCGTCGATCCGCATGGCTGACATGGCGTTGCTCGATCGGTTCGCGGACGTGGTGAGCCATCACTTCGATGGTGCCCTGATCACGGTGGAGGGATTCGCGGATCCGGCCGGTTCGATGGCCTACAATCAGCGGCTGTCCGAGCGGCGCGCGGGAGCGGTCGCGGCGTACGTGCAGACCGTCGGCGGCCTCGACCCCGCGCAGATCAAGACGGTCGGCTACGGCGAGACCCGTCTCGTACAGGCTGGCGCCCAGGGACCGGGCGAAGCAGGCCTCGTGAATCGTCGGGTCGCGTTCGTGATCGACTATGCGCCGGAGGTTGAGGTCGAGGTGGACCCGGAGGATCTGGTCGCCGAGGCTGAGGCAGAGATGGAGACCTCGTAAGCAGCAGTCTCCGCATGAAGTACCCGGCCTCCGGCGCCGCGTCGCGAGACTGCGGTTCCGGGGGCTCGGCTTATGGTGCCCCCTGTTCTTACCTGGACTCTATCCGGTAGGAGCAGCTGTCGTCCCCATCGGGCATGTAGGCAAACCGCTCTATTTCTGCGTCCACGAGCGCGGCAAGCAGTCTTTCTTCCGTCCGGCAGGGCAGCCGGGTGACGGCCACCACCGATCGCAACGGACAGTTGCACAGCCGGATCACCGTGTCGCCCGTGTCTGAGTCCTCGCTGAGTTCGGGCATGTAGCCGGATTCGGTCATGATCTCGACCGCCGCCCGGCGTCTCTCAGCGGGATCCAGCTTCTCGAGACGGTCGGCCACCCCCGCGTATCCGGACTTGGCCCGGGCGAGGAAGAACTCCTCCACGAGTTCCTCGCGGCCTGTGCTCAGCAGGTGCTCGACCAGAGCCGCGAGGAGTTGTGCCTCTCCCTGCGGGAACAGCGTCTGCCCGGCGTCGGTGAGTCCATAGATCACATGGGGCCTTCCGGGTCCCTCGCTGCGCCGACCGACTCTCTCGACCAGACGTCGTGCCTCGAGAGCGCGGATGTGCTCTCGCAGCGTACCGGTCGCCAGTTGGAAGTTCTCCGCCAGTTCCTCGGTCGTCGAAGGACCGCGGCGCTTCAGCGCGTGGAGCAGATCTCTCTGCGTGTGTCCGAGGCCCGGAACGCGGATGTAATCGGAGTCGCTCATAGCTATGGATATGCCGATCTATATTTCCATTGTCAAGGTTATGCAGGTTATGAGGGTCGAAACCTTGACAATTATCAGGATGCTATCTATACTCGGATCGACAACTCTGTAATAGGGCGGTATGTTCAACTCACCCATAGGGGTCTACGCATGCAGACCGAGGCCACTAAACACCCCGTCCGGTTCGTGACTCTTGTCTTCTTGGCTGTTTCGACAGCCGCATGCGGGGGAGGCGAGAGTCCGCCGGACGCGGGTGCTTCTGACACCCCCGAGACGCCGGCAACTTCTGCGAATTCCGGCCTGACCGCCGATGAGCTGGAATACGGCATCGGCCCGATCCGGGACCTCGTCCTTGGGGACCTGGATCCGGCTATGGCTGACGCCGGGGCCGAGATTTTCGCGATCAAGTGCAGCGCCTGTCACAAGATGGGCGAGCGCTACGTCGGTCCCGACCTCAGCACGGTGACGGAGCAGCGCGTTCCCGAGTACGTCATGAACATGATTCTCAACCCGGAGGAAATGGTTGAGAGACACCCCGTGGCGAAGGCGTTGTTCGCGGAATTCAACTACACCCCGATGGCGAATCAGCAGTTGACGGAAGAAGACGCACGGGCGGTCTTCGAGTACCTGCGCCGGGTGGGCGCGGAAGATCCAGGCGCCCAAAACTGAACCCCTGCAACAAGAGACTGAACGATGACGAACAGCAGAATCAGGCTCGCGATGCTCGTGGCCGCCGTGGCATTTGCCGGCGCGTTTACCTACGCGTGCCAGACGTCGAGCGGCCCGGCTGCGGGAGCAGGCGACGCCGCCAGCGAAGTCTACGTAGCGCCGGGCGAGCACGATGAATTCTACGCCTTCATGTCCGGCGGATTCAGCGGAAACGTGACCGTCCACGGCCTGCCTTCAGGCCGGCTGATCAAGACGATCGCCGTGTTCTCGCAGTATCCCGAAAACGGTTGGGGATACTCCGAGGAGACGAAAGACATGCTGCGGACGAGCTTCGGCCTCATCCCGTGGGACGATTCACATCACCCGCAGCTATCCCAGACAGACGGTATTCCCGATGGACGGTGGCTGTTCATCAATGGCAACAACACGCCACGAGTGGCTCGGGTCGATCTCTCGAAGTTCGAGACGGAAGAGATCATCGAGATCCCAAACTCAGGCGGCAATCACGCATCACCGTTCATCACGCCGAACAGCGAGTACGTGATCGCGTCCACGCGGTTCAGCGTGCCGATCCCGCAGGCCGACGTCCCGATCGCGACGTTCAAGGAGAACTTCAGCGGGACGCTCACGTTCATCCGCGCCGACCAGCCCGGTGAGATGGACATCGCGTTCCAGATCCACGTTCCCGGCTTCGACTATGACATTGCACACTCCGGCCGCCAGGTCTCGGACGGCTGGGCGTTCTTTACGACCTACAACACGGAGCAGGAGCATACGCTGCTCGAAGTAAACGCTTCGCAGGCCGACAAGGACTTCGTCGCGGCCGTGAACTGGCGGCGGGCGGAAACCTGCGTCGCCGAAGGGGCGGGAAGCGTGGTGCCCGGACAGTACGTGCACAACGTGATGGGTGAAGATCGGATCGGTCGTTCCGAGCTGAAGAATTCCGTGCGGATGATCGAGCCGGCCGACTGCTCCGACATGATCTACTTCCTGCCGACCCCGAAGTCGCCGCATGGCGTCGACGTCGACCCGACGGGTGAGTACATCGTGGCCGGAGGCAAGTTGGCGACGACGATTCCCGTCCACTCGTTCTCGAAGATGATCGATGCGATCGCCAACGAGCAGTTCGAGACAGTCATCGACGGCATTCCGGTGCTCGAGTATGAAGCCGTACTCGCGGGCGAAGTCCAGGAGCCCGGACTCGGCCCGCTGCACACCGAGTTCGACGCGGATGGCAACGCCTACACGTCGATGTTCATTTCGTCCGAGGTCGTGAAGTGGAGGCTGGGCACTTGGGAAGTACTCGATCGACAGGAGGCCTACTATTCGACGGGTCACCTGATGATCCCCGGCGGTGACAGCTCACAGCCGTTCGGCAAGTACGTCGTCGCGCTCAACAAGATCACCAAGGACAGGTATCTGCCCACGGGGCCCGAGCTCGCGCACTCGGCGCAGCTCATCGACATCTCGGGCGACAACATGCGTCTGCTGCTCGATTTCCCGACGATGGGAGAGCCGCACTACGCGCAGGGACTGCCCGCCGAGCTCGTAACCGCGAACCAGGTCCAGATGTTCGACCTGACCGAGAACACGAATCCGTATGCGACGCTTACCGAGGCTGACGCCCGGATCGAGCGGGATGGCAGCACCGTACACGTGTACATGACGACGATCCGCAGTCACTTCGCGCCGGACAACATCGAAGGCATAATGGTAGGTGACACGGTCCTGTTCCACGTCACGAACCTCGAGCAGGACTGGGATGTGCCACACGGCTTCGCGGTCATCGGCGCCCGGAATTCCGAGCTGCTGGTCATGCCAGGCGAAACCCGGACCCTGCGGTGGGTGCCACAGAGAGTCGGAGTGTTTCCGTTCTACTGCACGGACTTCTGCTCGGCACTGCACCAGGAAATGCAGGGCTACATCCGCGTGTCCGAACGCGGCAGCAATCCGACCATCGCCTACGGAACTGGCGGCTGATTTCTGAACTCCGGTTTGGGGCCCCCGTCGCGGGGGTCCCGAACGGAACCGAAAGATAGATGACGAATCTCAAGGCGAGCCCCGCATCCCGCCGGATCGTGCTGGCTGCAGCACTGGCGCTGGTCGCGCTCTACTTCGTTCCCCTATGGAAGATCAGCCTCGAAGCGCCGCAGTACCCGGAGGGCATCGGTCTTCTCATTCAGATCGACAACATCGAAGGTGTGGGTCCGCACGACCTCAAGAACATCAACGGGCTCAACCACTACATCGGCATGAAGGAAATCGTACCGGAGGCGATTCCGGAGCTTTCCTATATGCCCTGGATTCTCGCCGTTCTGATCGGTTGGGGACTTCTCGCCGCGGCCACCGGCAAGCGCTGGCTGCTCTACAGCTGGTTCGGGGTGCTCGTTGTCACGGCGGTCGCCGGTCTCGTGGACTTCTATCTGTGGGGCTACGACTACGGGCACAATCTCGACGCCGAGATGGCCATCATCAAGATTCCGGGAATGACGTATCAGCCTCCGCTCATCGGTACCAAGAACCTGTTGAATTTCACGGCTACATCGCTCCCCGCCCTGGGCGGTTGGATTGGGATCCTTGCGGGCCTGCTGGTCGGCTGGCGGACCTGGAAGGAGGCGCGGGGTGCACGGCGTGCTCGCGCGACGGCTGGCTAGCGGGACGGTCGCCGCGATCGGCGTACTGGTAGCCTCGTGCGGCACCGGTGCGCCGTCGGCCTTCGAGACGGCGGATCAGGCGGCGCACGCCGAGCACGCGCCCATGGAACATGCCACGACGGATCTCGAGCAGCGCCCCGCCCCGGATGACCGCCCAGGTATCCCGGACTCTGAATCGCTGGAGACGGAGCCGACCGCGGCGCGTACCGTTCTCATCGTAGACCCCGCCGGGCCGCTGTCTTCGATTGGTGAGGCGGTGCGGGCCGCCGCTCCCGGCTCCCGAATCCTCGTAAAACCCGGCGTCTATACAGAGCCCACGATCGTGGTAGACCGACCGGTGACGATAGAAGGCGAGGGATACCCGACGATCGATGGCGAGGGCGAGAGACAGCTGTTCGAGGTGACCTCGGACGATGTCCGGATCACGGGCCTTGCATTGCGAAACGTTGGGGTGAGCTACGTCCAGGACAGGGCCGCAATTCGGGTCGAACGAGCAGCGCGATGTGAAATAGACCACAATCGGATCCACGGCGGGTTCTTCGCGATCTATCTCGCCGGCGCCACGGACTGCCGAGTGACCGACAACCACATCGTTGGAACGGGCGCGGCCGAGACGGACTCGGGGAACGGGATCCATGCGTGGAACTCGTCACATATCGTCATCGAGTCGAACCAGATTCGGGGCCATCGCGACGGGATATACTTCGAATTCGTGAAGGACAGCAGGGTGTCCCGAAACGTGGCCGAGGACAATATCCGGTACGGCCTGCATTTCATGTTCTCGGACCGTTGCCGATACCGCTCGAACTCGTTCCGCCGCAACGGCGCCGGTGTGGCCGTCATGTATACCTCCGATATCGAGATGGTCGGGAATCGGTTCGAGAGCAACCAGGGGAGCGCCGCCTTCGGAGTACTGCTGAAGGACATCCGTGACAGCCGGATCGCCGACAACGAGTTTCGTGAAAACTCCGTCGGCCTCTACGCCGAAGGATTCGACCGGACGGTCGTGGAGGGGAATGATTTCGTTCGCAACGGAAGGGCCATCCGGCTGCTGTCCAATTCGGCGGAGACGCAGTTCGTGGGCAACAACTTCGAAGGGAACACGTTCGACGTGACTACGAACAGCCGTCGCGTCCGCAGCTCGTTCGAAGGAAACCACTGGGATGGATACGGCGGTTACGACCTCGACGGAGACGGCGTCGGCGATGTACCTCACCGCCCGGTCCGACTGTTCGCGCTCATCGCTGAACGCTCACCGGTTACTACCGTGCTGCTGCGCAGTTTCTTCGTGACGTTGCTCGATTGGACGGAGCGCGTCGTTCCGTCACTGACCCCCGACAACCTGGTGGATGAACGGCCGGCGATGCGCCCGCTGGACCGGAGCGCCACATGATCAGGATCGAGAACCTCAACAAGTCCTACGGTCGCCTGGATGTCCTGCGCGACGTCTCGTTGGCGATCCCACGAGGCAGGATTACGGCGCTCGTTGGCCCGAACGCGGCCGGAAAGACGACGCTGGTCAAATCGATCCTCGGGCTGGTCCGGCCTGGGAGCGGGCGCATCGTGATAGACGATCATCCAGTGAGCCGCGATCCGGTCTACCGCGAGCGCATCGGCTACATGCCGCAGCAGCCCGCGTTTCCCGACAATCTGAAGGTGGGGGAACTTCTCGAGTTCATGGACGACATCCGGGGCGCGTCCGAAGGCGCCGCCGCGGGTCCGTTCGACCGGGCACCGGGGCGCGACCTTATCGACACCTTCAACCTCTCGGATTCGATGGACCGTCGACTCGGCACCCTCTCGGGAGGTACCCGGCAGAAGCTCAACGCCGCCATCGCGTTCCGGTACGGCGCGGATCTGCTACTCCTCGACGAGCCGACCGCGGGACTGGATCCGCTGGCGCGCACGCGCCTCAAGGAGGTCATCGCTCAAGAGCGCGAGCGAGGCACGACGGTGTTGGTTACGTCGCACGTGTTGAGCGAGCTGCGCGACCTGGCCGAGCACATCATCTACCTGGTTGACGGCAGGCTGGAAGTCAGCTCATCGGTCCACGAGCTGCTTCGCGAGACCGGTGCTCCGGATCTCGAACAGGCGGTCGCCCGGTTGATGGCCGAGTCGGTCGATGCGGGGACCGATGCGCAGCGGTCCGGTGCCGTCGGGGAGGCCGGATGAACGTCGCCGTCCGAATCGCCCGCTATGAGTCGCGAGACGTGTCTCGCGGCCGCTGGCTGGTCGTCTACGTGGTGCTTCTGTTCGGGCTCGCCCAGACGTTGCTCGCCCTCGAGGCGGATACCACGCGGGCGCTCGCCGGACTGATAAATGTCGTCCTCATCGTGGTCCCGCTCGTAGGGCTCCTGTTCGGTACGCTCCACATGTACGGGGCACGGGACTTCAATCGGATGTTGCTGGCCCAGCCCGTCGGACGACGCGAGCTGTTCAACGGCCTGTACGCCGGCGTGGCGCTGCCTCTCGCGGGCGCTACGATTCTCGGGTTGGGACTTCCGCTGGTGGTCGCCGCGCTGCGGGATCCGTCGGCTCTGGCCGGTGTGGCCCGGTTCCTCGCCGTGGCAGTCGTGCTCACACTCGCGAGCGTATCACTTTCATTCCTCACTTCGGTGGCTATCCGGGATCGGGCGGCCGGCATGGGCGTGGCGGTTCTGATCTGGCTCTCGCTGTCCGTCCTGTATGACGGCGTGTTGATCGTCGCCGCTTCGACGTTGCCGAGCGCTGCTCTCGAGCGACCCGCGCTCATCATGACCCTGCTGAATCCGATCGACACCGCCCGCGTGCTGCTGCTGATGCAGTTCGATGGGGCCGCTCTCATGGGTTACACGGGCGCCGTGTTCAGGAATTTCTTCGGAGGAGCCACCGGGTCCGTCGTCGCATTTCTGACGCTCACCGCGTGGATCGTGCTGCCGCTGTTGCTTGCCCGCCGGATCTTCCGTCGCAGCGATCTCTAGGCGGTCAGCCGTAACCGAGCTCTTCAAGCCGCGCCTCATCCATGCCGAAGAAGTGACCGACCTCGTGGAGGACCGTGACTCGCACTTCGTCGATCAGCTCCGCCTCCGACTCGCAGTACGCGAGCAGGGGTCGTCTGAAGATCGTGATCTGATCCGGAAGCAGTACGTCGTCGATTCCGCGCTCGGTCAGGGGCACGCCCTCGTACAACCCGAACGGACCTTCTTTCTCGTTCTCGATGATGACGTTGACGTTCTCCATGTGGGCTACGAACTCGGGAGGCAGCAGCGCTAGCGCGCGGGATACGAGTTCTTCGAACCGTTCCGCAGTGATGGCGAGCACGGCCCCTACCGCAGCCTGCGACCGGCCAGGCGGCCGTCCCACATCAGGAGGCTCGCACCGCGCGCTTCCCGTTCCGCGGCATCCAAACGGCGCTGGTGCCGCAGGTTCGGAGGGTAGTCGCGCGACTCGGCAAACCCTCCACGGACCAGCCATTCGTTGACCAGCGTGTCGCCGACCGACACGTAGGCGAGCAGCCGGCCGTAACGGTCCCGGCGCTCACGGTCGAATTCGAGACGCACGGTGCGCCCGTTGACCAGGGCGCGGTTCGCATCCGAGGCCATGCGGGCCAGTTCGCGGACGGCTGGCCGATCGTCGTCGAATTCGGGCGTGTCGATTCCGATGTAGCGCACTCGCTCGCGCTGGCCCTCGAATTCGACCTCGATAGTGTCGCCGTCGTACACGCGGGTGACCCGAGCTTCGTGGCGGGCCGCCTGGTCCGTGACGGCGCACGCGGCCACCAGCAGTCCGACTACCGCCAGGCGTCGAATCCGTGGATCGCGGCTCATCAGAGTTCCTCCAGCCGGCCGGCCGTGGCCTCGATTACCGCCGGCCGATCAATCTTCCCGGTGGGGGTCTCGGGCAGCTCGGTCAGCCAGCTGATGCGCCGGGGTCGCCGGAACGGGGCCAGGCGCGCGTCGCACCATTGCCGGAGATCGGCCGCTTCTGGCTGCGCGCTGCCGGCAACGAGCGCCGCCGCGACGATTTCACCCCATTCGGCGTCCGGGTGGCCGAATACCACGGCACGTGAGATTTGTGGATGGCACTCCAGCTCCGCCTCGATGTCCTCCGGCACGACGTTCTCGCCTCCCGTAATGATGAGGTCGCTGGCTCGGCCCAGGACCTCGAGCACACCGTCGGAGCGCAACCGCCCGAGATCACCCGTGCGCAGAAATCCGTCGCTCAGATAGGGGGCACGTGTTTCGATACGCCCCTCGTTGATGCGTATCTGCACGCCATCCAGCGGCAGCAGATCTCGTGGCGCCGATTCCGTCCCCGTAGCCACCTGGGAGCACGCTTCGGTGAGACCGTAGGTCGCTCGGAGTGGAATCCGTCGGCGCTCGGCTTCATCCCACACGGCATCGCTCACCGGTCCGCCGCCAAGCAGGACCACCCGCAGAGAAGGCGGTGGGCGCCATTCCGGCTCGAGAGCCAGGAGCCGGGTCAGCATGGTGGGTACCAGGGAAATCATGGTGACGCCGTGTTGATCTATGAGTTCGGCGACTGCGGCCGGATCGAATCGGGAAGCGAGCACGATCGAACGGCGCGCGATCAGGCAGCGGACCACGATGGACAGTCCGCCCACGTGCGCCAGGGGCAGACACGCCAGCCAACGGTCATCCTCGCTCCAGCCGAGACGCTTCCCGCTGGCGGCCGCCGAGCCCTCGAAGGCCCCGCGTGACAGGCTCACGGCCCGCGGAGACCCGGTTGTGCCTGACGTGAACAGGATGGCCAGAGGATGGCCCGGATCCGGATTCGGCGGCTGCGCGGGAGACGCGTCGCCGATCGTCGTGATCCGATCGAGGTCCACGCAGGGCTGTACGCTCTCCAGCTGGCGGGTCCGCTCCAGCTCCGTCAGTCCCGCGTGGAGCGGAACGAAGGGTGTGCCAATCTCGATCAAGGCCAGCAGTCGGATTATGGTCCGGGGCTCCGACGTTGCGTCGAAGGCCACCCGGGCGAGATCGCGCGGAAATCCGAGGCCGGCCAACTCATCGATCTCGAGTTCGACCTCCGACGCCAGTCGGGACCAGGTCCAGGAATCGCCACTCGACAGGAGAGCGAGTCCGTCTCCCGCCTCCCGGGCGGCCGCCATGACGGACAGGGCCGTCATCGCGACACCTCTACTCCGTGACCCCGGATCCGCTTCGGTTCGATCCACGGCCCGGAGCGCTGCTCGAGGTCCTCGTGCCCGGCCAGGCCAGCGGCCAGGGGTGGTCCGATAGGATCAGTCGCGGCCAGTGCCAGTGCCAGTTCACACGAGGCCGCATGAGCAACCGGGCCACCAAAGGTGTGCGACACGATCGCCCGCGCGCCGTTCGCGTGCGCGATTCTGGAGAGTGACAGACACGCGCGGGGGCCACCCAGCACCATCGGCTTCAGAACGACGGCCATGCACGCACGCCGAGTGACCGCGGCCACCGAGCCGGGCAGCCGGAGAGATTCGTCGGCCGCCAGCGGCACCGGGGAATCGTCAAACGTCAGCAGTTCAGCGGCCCCTACCGGCTGCTCCACCAGTTCCGGTTGGATCGCGGCCTCCAGTTCTCCCAGTCGCTCACGGGCCTCTCCAGGAGTCCAGGATCCGTTGGCATCGAGCCGCATCTCCAGTTGCGGGAACTCCGCGCGGACGGCCCTGAGCTGGTCCAGCTGTCGTGGGAATTCCGGGCCACCGCCAATCTTGAACTTTATGACCTTGAATCCCTCCCTGACCCGATCAGCGACTTCGTGGGGGAGATCTGTGGGCGCAGCCGGCGCTCCGGGTCGCTCGACACCCGGGAGCGATACCAGCGCGCACACCGCAACGCGTTCGACGGGTCGCAACGGCGTCGCCATGTCGAGGAGCAGGGCGTGAAGCGGAACTCCGAGCTGGCGCGCCCGCAGATCGAGCAGGGCGACGTCGGCCGCGCACCGGGCGGACGGTGTGTCGAGCAGAGAATCCAGCCCGTCGCCCCCGCCGCCTGCCCAGCCGGCCGCCCAGTGGTCCAGCGCGCGTCTCGCGCCGTCGAGGTCGTCGGGCGAGTAGCCCGCGAGGGGCGAGGCTTCTCCCCACCCGGTGTGTCCCAGCCCGTCGTCGAGTCGAAGCATGACGACGTCCCTGTCACCGCCCAGGGGATCGGTAACGGTCCGGGGCACGGCGGCTGCGGAGCGTTCGCTCACGGACCGAGGATCCCTACCACGACTCCCGCCGAGAACAGAACGGAAAACAGGAACAACAGTTGAGCGGTCTGTGCGAGCGTGGCGTTCAACACGGGCCCCCGATACTTCCGCACGTGGACGAACAGCCCGATGGCCACCGGCAAGGTCAGAAAGGGCAGCAGAGCCCAGGTCGATACGTACTGGAACCACACCATACCGTAGGCGGCTACGTAGGCGACCGTGAGCAACACGGCATACTCGACCACGCCGAAACCACGGCCCAGTTTCACTGCGAGCGTCCGCTTGCCGGCGATCCGATCCGTTTCGTGGTCCCTTACGTTGTTCACCACCAGAATCGCCGACGCCAGGCAGCCGACCATCAAACCTGCGGGCCAGGCCGCAGCGGGGACCTCCCCGAGCTGGACGAACGCCGTCCCGCACACCGCCACGAACCCGAAGAACACCAGGACGAACAGTTCACCGAGCCCTCGATAGCCCAGAGGAAACGGGCCCCCGGTATAGGCGATTGCCGCAGCGATCGACGACAGCCCGATAGCGATCACCGGCCAACCGGCGACCAGGGCAAGGTACGCGCCGAGAAGCGTGGCGAGTCCGAATGACACCCACATGCCCCGCTTCACGTCAGCGCCGGAGAGCAAGCCGGCCTGGGTGACACGAACCGGGCCGAGACGGGTCACGGAATCGGCACCGTGTTCGAAGTCATAGACGTCGTTCGCCAGGTTCGAGCCCACCTGGAGGAGCAGGGCGCCTCCGAGGGCCGCGGCAGCCGGTCCCAGCGCGAATCCGCCGGCCTGGAAAGCGATCGCTGAGCCGACCAGGACGGGCGAAGCCGCGGCCGGAAGGGTTTTGGGCCGGGCGGCGAGTATCCAGGCCCGTGCTCGGCTCACGGGAATCGCGGAAACTTGGAGAAGTCCGGCTTCCGCTTCTCGAGAAACGCCCGCTTGCCTTCCTGCGCCTCCTCGGTGAGGTAGAACAGTAGCGTCGCATCGCCGGCGAGCTGTTGCAGGCCGGTCTGTCCATCGCAGTCGGCGTTGTGCGCAGCCTTGAGAAGACGGATGGCCGTGGCGCTGTGCTGCAGGATTTCGCGGCACCACTGCACCGTTTCCTCTTCCAGTCGATCGAGGGGGACGACCGTGTTCACGAGCCCCATGTCCAGCGCCTGCTGCGCATCGTACTGCCGGCAGAGATACCAGATCTCCCGCGCCTTCTTCTGGCCCACCATGCGGGCCAGGTACGACGAACCAAAGCCCCCGTCGAACGACCCTACTTTCGGACCTGTCTGACCGAAAATCGCGTTGTCGGCGGCAACAGTCAGATCACACACCACGTGGAGCACGTGACCGCCTCCAATCGCATAGCCTGCTACCATCGCGATCACCGGCTTGGGCAGCGTACGGATCTGCCGCTGGAGGTCGAGAACGTTGAGCCGCGGGACACCGTCATCCCCCGCGTAGCCCCCCTGCTGGCGTACGGATTGGTCACCGCCCGAGCAGAACGCCTTTCCACCGGCGCCGGTCAATATCGCGACCCCGATCGCCGAGTCGTTGCGGACGTCGTCAAAGGCGCGTTGCAGTTCGTGGATCGTCAGGGGCCGAAACGCGTTCCGGACTTCCGGACGATTGATGGTGAGCTTCGCGATCCCGTCGGGGGACTTCTCGTAGATGATGTCTTCATAGCCCGGCTGGGCATCCCACTTCACCGAACTCATCGAATTGCCTTCTCCGGTCTGGTGTGGCCGACCGATGCGGGTGCTGCTGCTTGCGGACGGCGATAGAAGAAGGATTTCCGACGGCGGTGGCAAGCCTAGCTTCCCGTCCGGCCGCCCAGCTCACGATCCACTGTCGCGGCGATTCGGCCGATGGCCGCTGCCGCCGCGGCCCCGTCGACGACCGCCTCGATCACGGTGACGCCCGGACCGGCCATGGCGTGGGCGAGCGATTCCGCCAGAGCCCCGGGCTCCGTCGCGCGCGTCGCCTGAACTCCGAAGGCTCGCGAGCCCTCCAGGACACTTACTTTCGCGGGAGCCAGGAAATAGCGCTCGAACGTTTCGTCGATGTCCTTCAGGTCGCGCACGGGCAGCAGTTCGAACAGGCGACCGCCGCCGTTTTGCAGGACGACGATCGCCAGCGGGGCTTCTGCCCGGCTCGCCGCGGGCCCGAGAGCGAGCCCGCCGATATCGTGCTGGAAACTCACGTCACCGAGCACCAGCACCGTTGGCCTGCCGGTGGCCGACACCGCGCCGAGCGCACCCGAAATCAGGCCATCTATGCCAGAGGCGCCGCGCTGCGAGAGCACCTGTACACCGCGGGCCGAGGCCCTGCAGTACAGATCGACGTCCCGGACGGGCATGCTGTTTCCGACCATCAACAACCCGCCCGCCGGAACCGCCTGCACGGCCAGCTGGACTGCCTTGCCCTGGGCCAGCGTCTCCGCAGGCGATGCGGCCAGCAACGTTTCCACCGCCTCCGCAGCAGTCGCCGATGCCTCGGAAACACTCTGCCGCCAGCCCTCGTCGGCCAACCCGTCCGGGGCGGAGAGCCGCTGAGCCAGTGCCTGCAGAGTGCAGCCGGGATCGCCCACGAGGACCTGGGCCGCCTGGTTGAAGGGTTCCGACAGAGGGCCGGTTCCAATCACCACCCGCTCGACCTCCGACTTGTCGATCCACGACCCGAGGGCACGACTGACCGGTGCTTCGCCCATGTGAACCACCAGGTCCGGCTCGTTGTCCGACAGGAATTGCGGGGATGCAAACAGCGGCTCGAACGGGTCACAGGTTGACGAATAGTCTGCGTCGCCGAACCGGTGCTGGCTGGTAGCCTCCGCGAGAATCGGAAACCCGGTCGCCCGGACGAAAGCTTCCACGGCCTCCGGGGCCGGGGTCGCGGTCAGGCTCATCGGGCCGAGAACCAGGACTCCCCGACTCGAGCGCCGAATACGAGCTGCCGCCTCCTCGAGCGCTACGTCATCGGCCTGAATCGTAGGCCTCGCCACGGTCGGCAGGCCGCCTGCCAGCCTCGCTGCCACCCGGTCTTCGAGAGACTGGAGGGCGGCGTCTGAGACGCCCGACGGTTCGAGCGGTTTGCGAAGACCGAGATTCAGGTGAACGGGCCCCGGCAGCGGCCATACCGCCGCATGCGTCGCCACCACAGCGGTGCGAAGCAAGCCGTCCACCGCTCTCGGGTCCGCATCCGGCGGTCCCACCTCGATCGACCGGCGCACGAAGCGGCCGAACATCCCGGCCTGGTCGATCGTCTGGGCGGCCCCACGATGACGCAATTCGAACGGTCGGTCGGCGGTGAGTGCGACCAGTGGCAGCCGGGACTCGCTCGCTTCAATCACCGCGGGGAGGTAGTGGGCTCCGGCGGTACCCGATGTGCAAACGAGCAGCGTCGGTTCATTCGTCGCGCGGGACTGACCGAGGGCGAAGAAACCGGCCGAGCGCTCGTCCACCACGACGGTGCTCTCGAGTCGGCCCTCGGCCTCGGCGTCCGCGATCGCCAGCACCAGCGGTGTCGAGCGGGAACCCGGACTGACGACGGCGCGCCGTACGCCACAGGCCACGAGGGCATCGATCAACCACCTGGCCCATGCGGCCTGGAGTTCGGCGGCGTTCATTGCCGGGCAACCTCCACGCTCAATTCGTTGAGCCAACGGAGCTTCGCAGTCGTCTCCTCCCACTCGGACGGCGCATCGGACGCCGCGACGATTCCGGCACCCGCATAGACGCGTGCCGAGTTACCCGTGAGGAGCGCCGAGCGAATCGCTACGGCCAGGCACGCATCGCCGTCCGGCGATATCCACCCCACCGGGGCAGCGAACAGGCCGCGCGGGGCTCGCTCCGCCTCGCGTATGAACGACAGCGCCTCCGGACGCGGAAGTCCACCGACGGCGGGTGTCGGATGCAGGGCTTCGATCAGCTCCATCGGAGTCACGCCTGGCCGCAGCTCGGCCGTTACGTCTGTGCTCAGATGCGCCAGTCCGCGCGCCTCGCGGACAGCCGGCCATTCCGCAGCCGTCACGGAAACCGACAAGGGGGAGAGGGCTTCGAGGATCCCGCGCACCACGAGCGACTGCTCTTCGAGGTCCTTTCCGCTGGCGAACAGGTTCTCGGTGGCGTTGATCAACCCGGCTTCCGTCTCGTCACCACCGAGGTCGTAGGTGCCGGCGAGCGCTTCGAGCTCCAGCACGGTTCCCCTCTTGTCGAACAAGCATTCAGGCGACGCGCCCACGAATGCCGTGTCGCCCGCCCGGAGGCCAAACCGGTAGCGGCCGGCACGCGAGCTGCGTAGCTGCCGCAACACGGCGATCGGTGAAATTGGCCTGGAAAACTCGTGGGTCACGAAGCGGGACAGCACGACCTTCTGGAGCCGGCCGGCTTGAATCTCGGAGAGCGCCGCATCTACGGCGTCGATCCAGCTGGCCTCATCCTGTCCACCCGGAATCGTCGCGGCCGCCGGTTGACCCCACGCCCGAACGGCAGATTGACCGGACGACAGCGCGGCTTCGATCCAGGCCAACTCAGTAGCAATCGTCGTCAGGTCCGACTCGCTCACGGGTCCCATCACAGCGAGCTGCAGCGCGGCACGCCCGGTGTCGCGAAACAGGGTCCAGCGGGGCAGAACGAACCCGGGCGCTCCGAGTCGCCGCCACTCCTCGTCTACCCAACCCGTCGAGAACGGGAGCGCGCCGAGCAGGCGGGGCGCGGGCACGTCGTCCCCGGACGCGTCCGGGGATGGCAGGCGGACCGCTTCGGAAACAAGTGTGAGGCTTTCGGCCTCGGGTCCGAGGCAGACTCCGCTTCCGGCGATCGTCTCATCGGCCGTGTCCCAGAAGACACCCTGCTCTTCCGGAAGCGCCGCCCACAGAGCCAGGGGGTCCGTATCGGACGGAAGCTCCACGGTGGCCAGCAGCAGCGCGCTGCTGTCAGCCGAAGAAGAGGAGAGAGCGGGAAGGAGCGCCTCCCAAAGGGCGAGCGCGGGCGCGGGAGACCCGGGTCGCATGGGCCTGCTGACGCTCAGCTCTTGCCCGCGAGGGCCGCCGGCTGATCCGTATCCAGTGCGGCGACGAGTTCGGATACGGCCTCATACGAGATCGCCTGGGGACCGTCACTCAGAGCCGCACCGGGGTGGGGGTGCACTTCAACGATCACTCCTGCAGCTCCCGCCGCGATCGCCGCCCGACTCAGGGGGAGTATGAGATCCCTGCGCCCGAGACCATGAGACGGATCCACGATGACCGGCACCCCGTGGGAATGGCGCAGTAGCGCTACGGCAGCGAGATCCAGCAGGTTGCGGGTACCGTCGTCGAAGCTCCGAATCCCGCGTTCACAGAACACGACGGCCGGCGCGCCGTGCGCCAGGCAGTACTCGCCCGCCGACAGCCACTCTTCCACCGTTGCCGCCATACCGCGCTTCACGAGCACAGGACGGCCCGTGCGACCGGCCGCCGTCAGCAATGGTGAGTTGTGCATGTTGCGTGAACCGATCTGGATCAAATCGGCCGTTTCAGCCACGTCGTCCAGGGATGACTCGGAAAGCGCCTCGGTCACGACCAGCAAACCGGACTCGTCCGCCGCCGCCCGCATCCAACGGAGTGCCTCCCGTCCAAGTCCCTGGAACTCGTAGGGCGACGTGCGGGGCTTGAAGGCTCCGCCACGCAGAAACCGCGTGCCAAGGGCGGCGAGCCGACGCGCCACCGTGTGGATCTGATCCTCCGATTCAATGCTGCAGGGTCCAGCGAACAGAACGGGCGCCGCCGCCCCGCCGATCCGCACGCCTCCGATTTCGACCTCGGGGCCGAGGGCATCGACGAGCGGGTGATCGGACGCGGGTTCCGCCAGGTCGGCTACACCCGGTACCGCAAGGATCGCCGAGTGGTCAGCCGCCCCGGAGTGCGCACGAACGTAGAACTGGGTGCCGCCCAAGCTACCCGAGAACTCGCGGGTCCACAGGCCGAGGTCCGCGAGCGCTGCGCGGACGCGAGCGGCATCCGCTCCCTTGCTAAGCGTGATGATCATATAGGTCCGTATTGGAACGCCCGGGCCCCGCTGGGGCCCGTGGTGATATCTACGAAAGGTGGGAATATAAGGGGCCGACCGCCCCCGCGCGCTCGGGTGGAGCGACTACCCCAGGCGTGCCCTCCATTGGATGGCCTCGAGGAGGAACTTCAGCCGTGGACGGCGCAGGTCATCCGGCTCGATATCCTCGAACAAAAGAGCCACATCGCGCACGATCGTCTTGTCCTGTGAGCGGCGCAGCGGCGTGTTCTCGGGGATCCGGCAGAGCACGGTGAGAAGGGAGTTCGCCAGGTTGTTCTGGACATTCTTTACCGACGAGTGCAGGAATAGCGCGATTCGCCTCAGCGCTCGATCGCGCTCAGCCGCCTGGGAGTCGAAGGCGTCGGGATCCTGCAGGATACCCTGCGTGTGCCAGTTGCGGCGCTCGGGCCTTGGCTCCTCGGATCGTTTGTCGGGCTTCCTTGCCTGGTTCTGCATGTCATTGCCTCAAGCCGGCCCGGCGCTCCGCGTCGCGAAGCCGCAGGCTGAGCTCCCTGAGCCGGCGATCATCCTGGTCCATGTCGGGAACGAGACAGCGCACGGCGCGCACGACGTGGCGGTCTTTCTCTCGTCTCAAAGGCCGTCCCGCAGGTACGCGCCGCAGGGCGCGTGCCAGCACGCGACCGAGGTCCTCTTCGATTTCCTCACGCTGAATCGCGAGAAAAATACTGAGGACGTGCTTCGAGCGGTCCGCACGGGCGGCACTCGCCAGCAACTCTTCCGGGCTCGTTGGCCAGTTTGTCCGGTCATCCATGCCCACGGGGTGTGGCAACGGGCGTGCCTGCACGCAAAATATTGTGACTAAATGACTTAGTGTTTTGAATTCTGAGCGTGGTGGCGGCGGCGCAACAGCTTCGGCGAGCTCGCCCGTCACGGCGCGTTGCGGCGGACCGCTCGAACGAGTCGTTTTCGCGGCTGGAGCTGGCGCAGGAACGCCGGACTCACGAGGCAGAATGAAGGACAGGATGAGCCCAAACTCGAATCGAGTGGCACCGGTCATGTGGGCTGCCGCAATACTGGCAATTCCCACCACGGCGTGTGCACAAAACCCGGCGCTCGAGGCTACCGACAGGGTAATCGTCGAGACAGCCGACATGCTTCCCCGCACAGGAATCGGCTCCATCCCCGGCCTGTTCGTGGGCCACGAGACCCTGACGACCCGTCCGACGGGCTGCACGGTCGTGTTGGCGCCGGGAGGAGCCGTCGCTGGCGTGGACGTCCAGGGAGGTGCTCCGGGAACCCGTGAGACGGATCTGCTCGACCCGGCCAACTCGGTTCAGCGCGTGCATGC
>JARFPW010000088.1 GCA_029288095.1 Gemmatimonadota bacterium | reverse complement strand
CCCCCCCCCCCCCCCCCCTCATACTGACCCGCCCACCCCCGAGATCTACACCCAGAAGTAATCGTCGGCAGCGTCAGATGTGTATAAGAGACAGCCTCGAATGGGTGGTGACCGACGGGCACTACCGTGAGTTGTGGACGCCCTACGAGCGTCTGGGCCGGGACCCGGCACTGGCGCGCTGTCGGGCGAATGCCCGGGCAGCCATGGCAGCGGGGACCCCCGGCACGTGGCTGCTGGAGGTGGATGCCAACCTCCTGTTTCACACGCCGTTCTACAGGGCGGTCAGTTTCGTCGCCGATCGCGGCACCGTGCCCGCTCGCCGGGTCGGGCACCTGATTCGCTCCATGTGGGCGCGGTCACGCGAACCGGATGTCGAAGCCGCGCTGGCCCGCCTGGACGAAGTCAAGCTCGGTCGAGGCCCGGACGTCCTCGACGACCTCCCGGAACTGATTGCCGACCGGGCGGCCCGTCACATCCTCTCGCTGCCATGGACGCATTGGCGCTATCCTCTGGGGGCGAACCGGAGTCGCGACCCCAGGGTGTACGAGCATCCGGGGGCAGCCGAGCCACCGCGCGCAGCAGACCCGGCGCTTCAGATCAAGCTCAACGACGGGAGGGACGGTTGACGTACCGCGATCTCGACAAGCGTCTGATCCGTGCTCTGCGGGAAAATGCCCGCCGTTCGAATCGTCAACTGGCCGCCGAGCTCGGTGTCGCGGCTACGACCGTTGGAAAGCGCATCGCGGATCTCGAAGCCGCCGGCGTGATTCGCGGGTATCGCCCGTTCATCGACTACCGCAAGCTCGGTCTCGGTCTCGTCGCCGTGACCCGGATCAAGGTGCGCGGCGAGGCCCTGCCGGCGATCGTCGCGTCGCTCGTTCTCCATCCTCACCTGACCCACGTGTATGAAATTACCGGCGAGTTCGACGTCATGGTCATCGGCCGGTTCGCCGACGAGTCGGAAATGAACCGTGAGATCAAAAGCATGTTGAGCATGCCCGGAATCGAAGGAACGAATACCTCCATCGTCCTGGATGCGCCGAAGGAACAGTTGGACGTGGAGCTGCCGGCGGAATGACGCTCGACGGACTGCAGGTGGAGGCTACGGCCTGCCGGGCGTGCCCGCGTCTCGTCGCCTGGCGGGAGAAGGTGGCACTCGAGAAACGCGCGTCCTTCAGGGAAGAGGACTACTGGGGAGCCCCCGTCCCCTCGTTCGGCGACGCCGATGCCCGCCTGCTGATCGTGGGGCTGGCCCCGGCCGCCCACGGCGCAAACCGCACGGGACGGATGTTCACGGGGGATCGATCGGGCGACTGGCTCTATCGAGCGTTGCACCGCGCCGGATTCGCCAACCAGCCTACCTCGGAGGCTCGAGGAGACGGGCTCGCGCTTCGGGACGCGTGGATCACCGCGGCCGTTCGTTGCGCGCCGCCGGGGAACCGCCCTACGCCCGGAGAGCGCGACGCCTGCGCCCGGTGGCTGTCGCGCGAATTCGAGCTGCTGCCCAAAGTGGGCGTCGTCGTCGCCCTCGGCGGTTTCGGATGGGACGCGCTGTTGAGGGTGCTCCGGGGGCAGGGTTGGGCCATCCCGCGACCGAAACCGAAATTCGGTCACCTGGCGCGCGCCGAGGTCTCACGGGATGGACGCCGGATGTCACTTCTCGGCTCGTATCATCCCAGTCAGCAGAATACGTTCACCGGCCGGCTGACCGAGGAGATGTTCGACGCCGTGTGGCGATCCGCAAACGATCTACTGAGAAAGACATGATGCTGAACCGAGATACCTCCCTTCTACTGCTCCGCCTGACGATCGCGGCGATCTTGCCCGCAGATGGACCCGGTGTTGATGAAGCCTGACGGACCCCGAGCCCGAATAGATGAACTTCGGCGCCTGATTCGTCGTCACGACCGGCTGTATTACGCCGATGACAAGCCCGAGGTCTCGGACGCTGACTATGACCGGCTGTTCTCCGAGTTGCGCGCTCTCGAGGAGGCCCACCCCGCACTGATTACGCCCGACTCACCTACCCAGCGGGTGGGTGGGGCCCTGCTTGAGAGGTTCGAGTCGGTCGAGCACGCGGCGCCGATGCTCAGCCTCGATTCCGACCAGGATCCGGATGCGCTGCGCCGGTTCGATGAGAGAGTCCGGAAGGCACTAGGTGAACGCACCCCTCGATACGTGATCGAACCCAAACTCGACGGCCTTTCGCTCGAACTCGTGTACGAGAAAGGATCGCTGGTGCGGGCATCCACGCGGGGTGACGGAAGCCGCGGTGAGGACGTCACGGCCAACGTCAGGACGATTCGGACCGTACCGCTGCGCCTGTTCGAAGCAGATCGTCCGATCCCTCCAGTGCTGTCGGTCCGCGGCGAAGTGATCATCCGGTCCAGGGAGTTCGCCGAATTGAACGAACGCCTGATGAACGAGGGCAGGGAACCGTTCGCGAACCCCCGAAATTCGGCAGCCGGCTCCCTCCGCCAGTTGGATCCGGAACTCGCAGCAAGCAGGCCTCTCGAGGCGTTCGTATACGACGTACTGCACGTGGAGGGCGCTTCTTTCACCAGCCAGACGGAGGTGCGGCAGGCGCTTGCGGACTGGGGTCTCAGGGTCAGCGAGCGCGTGAGGATCGTGTCCGATATCGATGCGGTGCTGGACTACTTCTCCGAGATCGATGCCGAGCGTGACGATCTGCCCTACGAGATCGACGGCATAGTCATCAAACTGGACGACCTCTCGGACCGGGAGCGTCTCGGAACGACGTCGAGGCACCCCCGTTGGGCGTTCGCTTTCAAGTTCGCGCCTCGAGCCGAGGTCACACGCATCCTGACGATTGCCGCCAGCGTCGGGCGAACGGGCGTGGTTACGCCGGTCGCCCTCATGGAACCGGTCCACATAGGCGGCGTCACGGTCAGCCGGGCCTCGCTGCACAACCGCGAGGAAGTTGCGCGGAAGGAGGTTCGGGAGGGTGATCTGGTACGCGTCCAGCGCGCGGGCGACGTAATTCCGCAGGTTGTGGAGCGGATCGAGGAAGACGGCCACGAGCGTGGCCCGGAATTCCAGATGCCTGTGAACTGTCCTTCCTGCGGCACGGATCTCGTCGATCGCGGACCGTTTACGGTCTGTCCGAACAGTTTCGGGTGCGCGGCTCAATTGACGGGGCGCATCCAGCACTTCGGCTCGCGCCAGGGCCTCGACGTGGAGGGTCTCGGCGAGGAAACGGCGCGGCTGCTCGTGGCCGAAGGTCTGGTCAAGCGGC
Source organism: Gemmatimonadota bacterium (assembly GCA_029288095.1). Classification (GTDB taxonomy): domain Bacteria; phylum Gemmatimonadota; class Gemmatimonadetes; order Palauibacterales; family Palauibacteraceae; genus JARFPW01. The sequence continues at coordinate 1,712 of JARFPW010000088.1, read as the reverse complement.
TCCCCGATCTGTTTTCGCTCACCACGGACGACCTCGTTCAACTCGAAGGATTCGCCGAACTGTCGGCGTCAAACCTGATTTCGGCGCTCGGTCAGGCATCGCGCACCGAGCTGCGCCGCCTGCTGTACGGTCTCGGGATCCCCGAAGTCGGCGCGGCAGTGGCGCGTGACCTGGCGACGCACTTTGGTACGATCGAGGCCATCCGGGCTGCCGACGCCGACGCGCTGATCGAAGTTCCGGGCGTCGGCAACGTCATGGCCGACCGCATCACCGGGTTCTTCGCGGAGCCTCACAATCGGGACAACCTGGATGCGCTCCTGGTCCACATGACGATTGAGGAGGTCACGGCCCCGCAGTCGGGTGAGCTTTCTGGAAAAACCTTCGTGTTCACCGGTGGACTTCGAGGGCTGAGCCGTCCGGAAGCAAAGTCGCTCGTCGAGGCCCGTGGTGGCCGGGTGTCCGGGTCGGTAAGCCCCCGGACTGATCTTGTAGTCGCCGGTGATTCGGCTGGTTCGAAGCTCGAGAAAGCGCAGACCCTGGGCCTCGAGATCCTGTCGGAAGAGGAGTTCCTGCGGATGCTTGGGATGGACTGATCGTGGAAAACGTAGAAATCGCCGCATTCCTGCGCGAGGTGGCCGTCCTGCTTGAGATCAAGGGCGGAGTGAACCCGTTTCGAATCCGGGCTTATCGAAACGCCGTGTACACGGTGGAGGACCACGCGACGCCGCTGCGCACGCTGGTCGAGGACGGCGCCGACCTGACCGAGCTGCCTTCCATCGGCACCGAGATGGCCTCTCACATCACCGAACTCGTTACGACCGGTCAACTATCGCCGTTGTCCGAACTCGCGAAGGAGATCCCGCGCTCCCTGGTCGCACTCACCCGGCTCCCGGGCGTCGGTCCCAAGAAGGCCCGGAAGCTCTGGGACGAACTGGACATTACGACGATCGATGAACTCGAAGCGGCGGCTGGCGCCGGCAAAGTGGCGGAGTTGGAGGGCTTCGGGGAGAAGACGCAGGGAAAGATCCTCGAGGCGATCGCTCGCTACCGCACGCGGCAGGGACGGTTCCGCCTGTCTGAAGTCGATGAGCTGATCCGGCCGTTGCTCGACTGGCTCCGGGAAGACGAGGCGGTAGAGCGCGTCGAAGTCGCGGGAAGCTACCGCCGCCGTCGTGAAACGGTCGGAGATGTCGATATTCTCGTGATCTCCTCCGAGCACCAGGCGGTTAATGAGCGTCTCGTTTCCTATCCCCAGGTGCGTCGCGTCGATCAGGCAGGTGGGACCCGGGCAACGGTGCACCTCGCGTCCAACCTCCAGGTGGACCTGCGGGTGCTCGATGAGCAGGACGCTGGAGCGGCCCTGGTCTACTTCACCGGCTCGAAGGAGCACAACATCGCGCTTCGGAAGCGGGCGCTGGAACGTGGACTGAGCGTCTCGGAGTACGGGGTGTTCAAACTCGCAGATTCCGAGGGAGCCGACGCCGAAGAAGACGCGGTTCTCAGCACCACGGGTCGCGAGCTCGGGGAACGGGTGGCCGGCAGAACCGAAGAAGAGATCTACGAGTGCCTGGGTCTGCCGTGGATTCCACCGGAGCTGCGCGAGCACCGGGGCGAAATCGCGGCCGCCGAGCGGGGTGAGCTTCCACACCTGGTGTCGCTCGACGACATCCGGGGCGATCTGCAGATGCACTCGGATTGGTCTGACGGAAAGA
>JARFPW010000040.1 GCA_029288095.1 Gemmatimonadota bacterium | reverse complement strand
ATGCCGTGCGGGCCGCGGGCGGGGAAGTCCGGCTCATCGATCTCGTACCCGGTTGTTCCACCACCGCGCTGGCGGGTCGGATTCGCGGGGACGGATGAGTGAGCCGGCCGCGTCCTCGCCCGCCAATCACCCGCGCGACCTAATCGCGCTCACCAAGCCACGCATCACTCTGATGGTGATGCTCACGTCGGCGGCGGGGTACTTCCTGGCATCCGGCGGACACCCCGACCCGCAGGCCATGCTGGTCGCCATGGCCGGCATCGCGCTCGTGGCGTCGGGGACGAGCGGCCTCAACCAGGTGATCGAACGCGACGTCGACGCCCGGATGCAGCGCACCAGGATGCGCCCGCTACCCGCAGGCCGAGTGTCGGTGCGTGCGGCCACCGTATTCACGTCGCTGCTGGCGATCAGCGGCGTCATCTACCTGGACGTGTTCGTGAATCGGCTGACCGCGATTCTCGCGCTCGCCTCGATTATCTCCTACGTGTTCATGTACACGCCGCTGAAGCAGGTATCCTCGCTGTCCACGCTCGTGGGCGCGATCCCGGGCGCCCTGCCGATCATGGGAGGGTGGACGGCGGCCCGGCCGGATCTTGGTCCCGGCGCGTGGGCGCTATTCGGCATCCTGTTCTTCTGGCAACTGCCGCATTTCCTGGCCCTGGCCTGGCTGTTCCGGGACGACTACCGGCGCGGCGGACTGAAGATGCTCGGTGTGCTCGACCCGGAGGCGCGGCAACCTCGTGTCCAGGCCGTCCTGTACGCCGCGGCGCTCATACCGGCGAGCCTGTTGCCGGTGACGATCGGACTCTCCGACGGGTTCTACGGAATCGCCGCGCTGCTGATGGGGGTGGCGTACCTGGTGGCCGCCCTCCGGTTCTTCCGCCAGGCCGACATTGGTTCGGCGCGCCGCCTGTTCCGCACCTCTCTCCTCTACCTGCCGGTCGTCCTGGTCGTCCTGAGCCTCGATCGAGGGCCGTACCCCGGATCCTCGATCCCAGCGGACGTGACGTCCGTGGAGGCCGCAGCCCCCGCCAGTTCCTGATGCCCGGGCGGCGCGTCCTGCTCGCCAGCCGCAACCCGCACAAGCTCGCCGAGCTCCGGGACCTGCTGGCAGATCTGCCAATAGAGATCGTGTCTCCCGACGATGTCGGCATCGAGGAAGAACCAGCGGAAGCCGACATCGAAGCCTGGGACTCGTTCGCTGCCAACGCGCTCGCCAAGGCGGCATGGTTTCGTGCGCGCAGCGGGCTGCCAACGCTGGCGGACGATTCGGGTCTGTGCGTGGACGCACTCGAAGGCGGCCCGGGAGTGTTTTCCCGACGGTTCGCTCCGGCCTCCAGCATCGGCGAGGACGGGCAGGATCCTGCCAACAACAGTCACCTCCTGAAGCTGCTCCATGGTCGACCCGAGGCTGAGCGGGGCGCCCACTACGGCTGCGCCCTCGCGTTGATCGATGATGGTATGCAGGTCGTGACGAGCGGCCGCGTCGACGGGCGCATCGCGACCGAGGAGCTCGGCGCGGGCGGTTTCGGGTACGACCCGCTGTTCGTCGTCCCCGAATTCGAGCGCACGTTCGGAGAACTTCCGCCCGAGGTGAAGGCCGAACGCAGCCACCGGGCTCGTGCCGTGACGGCGATGCGCACCTGGCTCGCGTGAGGCGTCGTGTGCAAGTCCGGGCTCCCTGGTCGTCATTCGGGTAGACAGATGCTCGACCGGGCCGTGGGGCCGACAGCCGAAGGGGCGATGTGAGTACCGACTGGGCGCACATCTACGAAACAACCTGGGACGATCTCGTCCGGTATCTCGACCGCAAGGTGTGGGACCCGGAACGGGCTCGGGACCTGGCCCAGGAGGCCTTCGTGCGCGCACTGCGGAGCGATGCCGACCCCGACGAGCCGCGAGCCTGGTTGTTCACCGTGGCGGGCAACCTGGCCCGCGACGAAGCGAGATCGGCCGGACGCCGCAAGCGGCACCTGGAGTTGGTGCGAACCGAATCTGCGGACCTGGTCGAAGAACCGGGTGGATCCGACGACATGGAACTAGAGGGCCGGCGGGCCGCCGTACGGGCGGCACTGGACCAACTGTCGGAGCGGGATCGCGAGATCCTGCTCCTGTGGGATGCGGGGCTCAGCTACACGGAAATCGCCGATCAATCCGGCCTGTCGGTCGGGGCGATCGGCACGACCCTGGCCCGCGCGCGCCGCCGCCTGGTGGAGGCGCACGGTGGGGGAGGGGAAGGAAGAAATGTCGCACATAACTGACGGACTCCTGCACGCCCACCTGGACGGGGCCGTGGGGCCGGACCAGCAACCGGAGTGGGTCCTGGCCGAGGCGCACCTCAGCGTGTGCGAGGACTGCCGGCGCAGGCTCGATGAGGAGCGCCGTGTTCGCGGTTCCGCGAGCGCCATCCTGGCGAGCGCCGAGAATCCGATGGCGGAGAAGCCGAGCTTCGAGGAGCTGGCGGAGCTTGCTGGGGCCGGAAAGGCGGCAACGGGTTCACCCCGGGCCGCCTGGTGGCGGTCGACGTCGCGCCTGGCCTGGGCGGCGAGTGTGATGCTGGCGGCAGGCGCCGGCTGGCTGGGAAGGGAACTGCTGATCCAGACCGGACAGCCCGTGCCGGCCGTAGTAAGCACCGAGCAGGAGCAGCAGGCGGCGCCCACTGCGGAGATGCTCGATCAACTCGAAGTCGACGAGGGACGAGACAATCAGCCCGACGCGGACGCGTCGCGGGACGCTCTCGGCGAGAGAGCACGGGAGGTCGCTGAACCGGAGCCGAATGCCGAAGATGCCCCCGTTGCCGACATGCAGAAGTCGCAAGCGGAGAGCTTCCGGGGAGAGGCTCGGCAGGACCGGGATGCGGGAGCCGACGGGTTCGCCGACAACGCGCAGGTCGTTTCCGACGATGAAGTCGCTCGCCGAGCGGCGGCCGTTCCGGAGCTCGCCGAACACGCTCTCGTGGCGGACTGCTTCGAGGTCAACCGGCTGACGGCCCAGAACACGGACATCGTCGTGCGCGGCGCGGAGGACTCGCTGGACGAGAAGGTCGGCGCGGTGGATCCGGGAATCCCGGAGCAACTGCGGCTCCTGCCGGACGGTATCGCCACCGCGTACCTGGAAGGCCAGGAGCTCGAAGGGACATGGTCGGCAGACGATGCCGACTCACTCTTGGTGACACTGGCCGGGGCCGAGAGCCGGCTCGAGATGCGGCTGGCCCGTGTCGACTCCGGGTTATCGGGCGGAGTGTACTTCGCTCCCGTTCCGGCGGAAGGCGCGGCGAAGCTGGAGGGCCAGCTACGAACGGACGCCCGAGTTCAGGGCGAAGCCGAGGCGGAGCCCGTGGGTGGAGAGGCGGGAGCGGGTGGGGCGGTCCCCGTGGTGCTGACGGCGACGGCGTGCGAGGGGCAGACTCCCTAGACAGCGCCCCTTGAACCAACGAGGTAGCCCACTGCCGCGACCGTCGCGGTCAAGACGCCGCCCCACGCGATATCCACGGCCGCCACGATCGTTGGAAAGCCCCTCAGCGTAGCGAGGTTCGTCAGATCGTAGGTAGCATAGGCGACCATGCCGAAGAACGCCCCCAGTAGCAGTGCTCTCCCGAGCGATCCGCGTTCGACAGCCGGGGCCACCGCGAACACGACGACTGCGGCGACGAACACCAGATAGAACACCACCGCAGGAAGCCAGCGAACCTCGTCGGCCAGCAGATCGCCCAGCTGGCTGCGGTAGAAACGAGGCGTAATCAGTCCGAGCCAGATGGCGTCCAGCACCAGGAAGGCTCCGAGCGAACTGAAGTACGTCTGAATCAGTCGAGCTGTCGTCATTGCGGTCCCG
>JARFPW010000045.1 GCA_029288095.1 Gemmatimonadota bacterium | reverse complement strand
GGGCGTAGCCGCTGGAAGTCTGAACCTGAGACTTGGCCGGATCGCCTTGTTCGTCAACGAACACGTAGAGCACTACGCTACCGCTGATGCCCGCCTCTCGCAGCATGGATGGGTAGCGCTGCGAGAGAAGGCGTTGGATCTGCGAACCGTTCTTCAGTCGCGGCTCCACATCGCGCGGGATATAGGACGGCACGTCTGATGGACGTGCACCCGCCGGCGGAGGCGGGAGGTTCTCGATCGGGTTCGACTCGAAGTCCGTCCGAGCGATCGTGATGTCCTCATCGAGCGCTGCAGCGGCCACTCGCGGAGTGGCCGGCCGAGCGATCTGCTCAGGTGGTGGCGGAATCCTCACCTCGGGCGGCAAGTCGACGGTCTCGATCTCGTCTCCCGTGAAATCGATGTCGTCCGCGCGGAGCGTGGGGAAGAACGCAAACAGGGCAAAGTGCGCCACGACCGCCGCCACGACGCCCATCGTCATCCAATCTTCACTGCGCGACTTGAACCGCTCGTTAGCGGTGACCCAAATCGCAGAGGACTTGTTGTCCGCCATACGCCTACCTCCTGGCCCTCTGAACCTGCTGCTCGATGCGCGTGGCAAACGTCACCCGCACAGCGCCCGACGCCTGCAACTGCTCAGTGATCGTATTGATCTGATTGTACGGAACCTCCCGATCGCCACGAATCGCGACCACGAGGTTTCTGTTTTCTGTATACAGGGGGCGAATGACGCCCGCGATGCTCTCGTACGGAACGATCTGATCATTGATGAAGACCGTGCCCTCCCGATCGACCCATACATGGACGATGTTCTTGCGCTTCTCGTCGATCTTCTCCGTTGCCTCGGCGTTCGCCCAGTCGATCGGCTGATCGCGCTCCTTCCGAAATACCGTGGAGTCCATGAAGAAGTTCAGCTACAGAAAGGCGATATCCGCCATCGACGATGAAGGGATCGCCTCGCTGGCACTCGACTTCCGCTTGAAACCGCCCCGCTTCGCCATGCTACTCCTCGAGCATCTGGAGAGAGATACGATCCGCACCCGACAGCTTCACCTCGTCGAGTACGTTGATCATATGCTTGTACGGCGCGAATGGGTCCGTCTTGACGGCGGCGATGAGATTCTCGTTCGCGGCCATATCTGATCGGAGGATGATTTCGATCTGGGTGAACGGTACGACCTGTTCCAGCACTCTTTCGCCACGCCGCACGATCACGGAGCCGTCCGGCCGCAAGATGAAGAAGATGATGTTCTTCGCAGAAACGTCCTGCTCCTCGGCTTCCTCGGGAAGCACGATCGGCAGACCCTTCTCCTCATTGAACACCGTCGTGGTCAGGAAGAACACGAGGAGAAGGAAGGCAATGTCCGCCATGGAAGCGGTCGGTATTTCGTCCGAGACCCGCTCTTTACGTTGAAGAACCGCCATCGTGTGCTCCTGTCGATCGTCTTTGGATCGGACCCCGAAGAGCCGTTACCAGGTGCGTCCTGAAGACGCGGAGTCCTGAGCTCGCCAGATCATCTCCAGCACCGCCTGGCTTCCTTGCTCCATGTCCGCGATCAGTGCGTCAATTCTTGTTACAAAATAGTTGTATGCAATGTTCACCGGAATCGCGATCGTGAGTCCGGCTGCCGTCGTGATCAGAGCGATCTTGATACCCGATGCCACAAGCGCGGGCTCAACCTGGCCGGCGGCTTCGATCGCGTCGAACGCCGCGATCATCCCGATTACGGTTCCCAGGAATCCGAGCATCGGGGCTACGTTTGCGATCGTGGCCAACACGACCAGGCCACGCTCGAGAAAGTCGAGCTCCAGGGTACCCGTGGTCTTGATCGCCTTCTGAATGTCCTTGCCCTTTTGATCTTCGCTAAGTCGCTTGAGCCCGGTGAGCAGGATCGCGGCTACGGGACCGCGGGTCTCATGCGCCCGCTCGATCGCCTTCTCAAGTTCGCCGCCCGTGCCCAGCGCTTCGATATCGTCGAGCAGGTGCCGCGAATCTCGGTGGGCTACATGCAGGGTCCACGACTTGGCCAGGATCACTCCGAGGGCCGCGAGTGAGCACAGCACCAGCGGGTACATCATGAACCCGCCGTCCACGAAGATTGTCAGCAGTTCGTAACTGGTGTCGTTCACTCGTTCCCGCTCCATTCAACCCGGAGGTTTCCCGAACCGTATCCGCATACTACAGCGCACCTAGTTTACCGAGGGGGCGCAGACCCGTCAAACCGCGTCAGGACGCGGGCTCCCGCTTACTGGACCGGCGGGGCGCTGCGCACCGCTTCTCCTCCAACGGGCGATAAGCGGTTGACCGGCGAGGCGGCCTGGCGCTGCTCTGCCTGTAAACGCTCTCTGAGTTCGTCCGGCCGGAGATCCCGCGTCAGCAATCCGCGGTGAGCAAGCGAAATATGTCCGGTTTCCTCGGAGATCACGACGACCAACGCGTCCGTCTCCTCGGAAAGGCCGATCGCGGCGCGATGTCGCGTCCCCATAGTCCGGTCGATCAAAGGCGATTGGGAGAGCCGAAGTATCACCGCTGCCGCCGAGGAGACGCGATCCTGGCGGACGATTACGGCGCCATCGTGAAGTGGCGAGTAGGGTGAGAAGATGGTGGCGAGCAACTCCGGTGATATGGTAGCGTCGAGTACGGTCCCATTATCCACATGGCTCGACAGGTCCACTTCGCGCTGAATCGCGATGATTCCGCCGATCTTTGCCCTCGCCAGACGATCCGTGGCTTCGACGATCGCCTCGAATACTTCTTCTTTCTCGTGTCCGGCAAACAACTGAAACAGCCTCGTGCGGCCGAGCCGTGCGAGTGCCGTCCGCAGCTCCTGCTGAAAAATCACGATCAGTGCGAATGCTCCATAGGTGAACACCTGCGACAACATGTACGGGATCAACCGCAGCTGAAGGGCCTGGGAGATCGCGTAGACGCTCACGAGCACCACGAATCCTACGAGTACCTGGAACGCCCGAGATCCGGCATAGGCTACGAGGATTCGATAGACGAGGTACGAAACGACGAGGATCTCGGCCGCGTCCTTCAGGTCGAGCCGGAGAAAGGCCAGGTAGTCGAGGATGCCCTGTATCATCCCGCGTCTTGCCGCCTCTCCGGTTGAGCATTGGTTTGTCCCAGCACGGTGCGCCGAATCGCCTCGGCCATGTCCAAGGCACGCCGTGCAGGCCCGACGTCATGTACTCGAAACAGCCCTGCCCCACCCTGGTGGGCGGACAGGCAGGCCGCAATCGTTGCTTCCGTTCGCTGCTCCAGGGGCAGCCCCAGAACCTCACCCATGAACGACTTTCTCGACGGACCCACGAGTACGGGATAACCAAGCTGAGTAAGGTCCCCTACCCGACCCAGCAGTTCGAGATTGCCCTCGGCCGATTTCCCGAAGCCGATTCCAGGATCGACCACGATCTGGTCACGCTGGCAGCCGGCTGACAGTGCCAGCGAGGCCTGGGCCTCCAGGAACACTCTCACTTCCCCGACGAGATCTGCGTATGCGACGTCCGCCTGCATCGTCCGTGGTTCGCCCCTCATGTGCATCAGCATCAGCCCTGCACCGTACTCAGCGCACAGCGGTGCGATTCCCGGGGAGAACCGCAGGCCTGATACATCGTTGATCGCCGCCACCCCGCAGTCGAGTGCCCGGCGTGCGATCTCGAGCTTCGTGGTGTCAATCGAGACCGTGACGCCGCTGCCCGCCAGACCCCTCACGACAGACTCCAGCCGGCGCCATTCGTCCTCCGCGTCCACGGGCTGCGCTCCCGGCCGAGTCGACTCGGCACCGACATCAACGAGGTCGGCTCCCTCGTCCACCATTCGCAGCCCATGATCAATGGCCGCCGCCGGCTCGATCCAACAATCACCATCGGAGAACGAATCCGGTGTGACGTTCAGGATGCCGACAACGACCGGAGACGCGAGCGAGACGGCGCCGTCACGCACCGCCCATGATGTCACATCGGGCAAACGGACGTGGCCCTCAGGCGAGTGCCGGCGACGGCTCTCCACCCGTGCCTTCGAGCGGCGATTCGTCCGGTCTCGACTTCGGCTGGACGACGGGGGGCGCCGCGGCTGGTGGCTGCGGCGCTACCACGGGAATCGGAGGCAGCGGCTCGCCCGCATCTAGAAGCTTGATCTCGTCGGCGTCCAGCGTCTCCCGGTCGAGCAGCGCGTTCGCGATTTCATCGAGCAGCGCCCGGTGCTCCTGCAGCACAGCAGCCGCCCCGTTATACGCTTCGTCCAGGATTCGCTTGATCTCGGAGTCGACGATCTGCGCCGTGTTGTCACTGACTTCTCGACGCTGGCTGAGCTCGCGACCGAGGAAGATCTCATGATCGGCCTCGCCCACGGCAATCGGCCCGAGAGCGTCTGACATTCCGAACTGGGTCACCATGCGGCGAGCTATATTCGTCGCCCGCTCGATGTCGTTTCCAGCCCCGGTCGTAATCTTCTTCGGCCCGAATACCGTTTCCTCGGCAACGCGGCCGCCGAACAACATCATCAGCTGGCCCTCGAGCCACCCTTTGGTGTAGTTGTGCCGATCCTCTTCCGGCAGAGACGCCGTGATGCCGAGGGCGCGCCCTCGGGGCACAATCGTAACCTTGTGCAGAGGATCCAGACCCGGCGCACGGAGCGCGATTACGGCGTGGCCGGCCTCGTGAAACGCCGTCACCCGACGCTCTTCTTCGCTGATCACCAGGCTGCGACGCTCCGCCCCGAGCATCACCTTGTCCTTGGCTTCCTCCAGGTCCTCCATGTAGACCCGGTCTTTGTCGTTGCGGGCGGCCAGTAGAGCACCTTCGTTCACCACGTTCGCGAGATCAGCGCCCGACAAACCTGGGGTCCCCTTCGCCAGGACACGCAGGTTCACGTCGTCGGCGAGCGGTATCTCACGTGTATGGACGCGCAGAATACCCTCCCTTCCATTCACGTCCGGGCTATCGACGACGATCTGTCTGTCGAACCGGCCAGGACGCAACAGGGCGGGATCGAGCACGTCAGGCCGATTCGTCGCCGCCAGGAGAATCACGCCCTCGTTGGACTCGAATCCGTCCATCTCGACGAGAAGCTGGTTAAGCGTTTGCTCGCGTTCGTCGTGTCCGCCGCCGAGTCCCGCGCCACGATGCCGGCCGACGGCGTCGATTTCGTCGATGAAAATGATGCAGGGCGCATGCGTCTTTCCCTGCTCGAACAGGTCGCGCACCCTGGAAGCGCCTACACCGACGAACATTTCGACGAAATCGGAACCGCTCATCGAGAAGAACGGCCGCCCGGCCTCGCCGGCGACCGCGCGAGCGAGGAGTGTCTTCCCGGTGCCCGGAGGGCCGACGAGTAACGCGCCCTTGGGCAGCCGACCTCCGAGACGTCGGAACTTGGCCGGATCCTTCAGGAAATCGATGATCTCCTTCAGGTCTTCCTTCGCCTCATCCGCTCCCGCGACGTCGGCGAACGTGACGCTGGGGGTGTCTCCCGTCAGCAGCTTTGCCTTCGACTTGCCGAAGCTGAAGGCGCGCGACCCGCCCGCCTGCATCTGGCGGAAGAAGAACACCCACAGTCCGATGATCAGAATCCATGGAAGCAGGGTGCCCAGATAACTCACCCAATTCGGCCCGGCGTCCTTCGCCTCCACCTCAACACCGGCGGCGTCCAATTCCGCGAGCAGGGACTCGGGAGCCTCAGTCGGCAGAAGCGTGGTGAAATGAGACGCCGCGGCGCCTCTCTCCTGAAGCGGAGTCTTCAGCTCACCCTCGACGCGCCGACCTTCGG
>JARFPW010000029.1 GCA_029288095.1 Gemmatimonadota bacterium | reverse complement strand
CTTCCGCTTCTACTGGGTGCTGCTGATCGCGGCTTCCCTGTCGGTGCTGTTCATGTACAACATCGTCCGCATCCGTGAGGGACGGGCGTTCATGGCGGTGGCCGAACACGACGTTTCGGCAGCCTTGATCTGTATCAACGTCACGAAGACCAAGCTTCTATCATTTGCCGTCTCGTCCGCGTTCGTATCACTTACCGGTGTAATCGTCTCGTACTACGTGCGAGCTCGCGGAGAGGACTCGTTTCCGTTCTCGGTCGTCCTCTTCTACGCAATCATGATCATTGTCGGTGGACTCGGCTCGATGAAGGGTGCGGTGCTCGGTGCCTTGTTCTTCTACCTGGCCCCCGTCTTCTTCGATTGGGCTCGGGCCGATTGGCCCGTCATCAAGGACATAAAGTTCCTCCAGGATTTCCAGAGCGAGACCAATCTCGCCATCTTCGGAATCCTGATCATCGTTGTTCTTGTGCTGCGGCCCGCGGGCCTCGCCGGCATCTGGACGTCGATTCGGGACTACGCGGCGAAATGGCCTTTCAGCACATGAGTAACGACAAAGCACTCTCGGTTCGCGGGCTCGATGTGGTCTATAACAACGCAGTCACCGCCCTCTCTGGAGTGTCGATGAAGGTCGATCCGGGCCAATTTGTTGCCGTGCTGGGAGCCAATGGCGCAGGGAAGACGACTCTGGTCCGCGCGATCACGGGCCTGCTCTTTATCCACGGCGGCGCGGTGCGCGAAGGCGCGATCAGCTTCGGCGACACGAGGATCGATCCCGAGGGAGTCGGCGGGACCGTCCAGCTGGGTATCAGCCAGGTTCCGGAGGGGCGGATGATCTTCCCCCGTCTCAGCGTCGAGGAGAACCTCCTGTGTGGCGCATCTCGACGCAAGCGCGGCCCTGAGGTCGACGCCGACATCTCGCGAATGTTCGAGATCTTCCCCAATCTGGCATCCCGGCGTAAGGACACTGCCGGCCTTCTGTCCGGTGGCGAGCAGCAAATGCTTGCCGTGGGACGAGCTCTTATGGGGGCCCCGCAGCTGATTATCTGCGATGAGCTGTCGCTCGGCCTTGCACCAATGATCGTCAAGGACCTCTTCGAGCTACTCAAGGATCTGAACCAGGAAGGTGGCATCTCCGTTCTCGTCATTGAGCAGAATGCACGGATTGCTTTGGAGAACTCCGACTACGGATACGTGCTTGAGACAGGCAGGGTCGCCATCGAGGGCCCGAGTGCCGAACTTCGTGCAGATAAGCACGTCCAGGAGTTCTACCTGGGAGGCGCCGGCGACGCCAAGGAAGCCTACGAAGCGGTGGTCGCCCGCTACAGACGGGATCCGAAATGAGGCAGTCGGTACTTCGCCTGTCAGATGTCACCGTGCAGTTCGGTGGCTTGAAGGCCTGCGAGGGTGTGGCGTTCGACGTCGCAGAGGGTGAGCTGTTTGCGATCATTGGTCCGAATGGCGCGGGTAAGACCACCGTGCTCAACGCCATCACCGGCGTCTACACGCCGACACCGGGTTCGGAGATCAGGTACACCGACCAACACGAGACCGAGCACCTGGTTATCGGACAGAAGCCGCACCGTATCGTCCGTCTCGGCATCGCTCGCACCTTCCAGAACCTCGGATTGTTCAGTCACCTCAACACGCTCGACAATCTCATGCTTGGGAGGTACATCCACCAGAAGAAAGGCACATTGGCGGCCGGCTTTCGCACCCGAGGCCTCGTCCGTGAGGAAGAAGAGCAGCGGGCGGCCGTCGAGCGGATAATCGACCTCCTCGAAATCCAGCAGTACCGATGGGAGCTGGTCGGCGAGCTTCCCTACGGTGTGCAGAAGCGCATTGAGCTGGGCCGCGTGCTCGCGATGGAACCGGATCTGCTGCTGCTTGACGAGCCAATGGCCGGCATGACGGTGGAGGAGAAGCAGGACATCGTCCGCTTCATCCTCGAAATAAGGGCGGAGTTGGGGCTGACTGTTCTCCTCATCGAGCACGATATGGCTGTGGTGATGAGCCTGGCGGAGCGGGTTCTAGCTCTCAACTTCGGTCAGCCGATCGCGTTGGGTACACCCGATGAAGTTCAAGCCAACCAAGCCGTCGTCGAGGCCTATCTGGGGGCGGACTGACATGGCAAGAACGGTTGTAGGAGCTTTCTACGAGCGAGCCGCGGCGGCGCCGAACGAGGTAGCCGTCCTCGAGAAACGTTTCGGCAAATGGGTCGAACGTCCATGCGGCGAAGTCGCGGCCGAGGCAGCTTTGCTTGCCAACGGTCTCGGCGAGCTGCAGGTTGGTCCCGGCGATACCGCAGTCTTGATGGTTTCGGCTCGCCTGGAGTGGATAACGTACGATCTGGCGATCCAGGCGATTGGTGCCCGATCCCTGGCGATTCCGACCCGTTTTCGCGAAGAGGACGTCGTGCGGATTCTCGCCGAGTCCGGCGCGGCCACGGTGATCGCCGAGAGGCAAGACGAGGCCGATGTCGTGTTGACCGCCATGGAGGCAGGACAGCTTCCGGCCGTCCGCCATATCGTCTACATCGACCCTGCCGGAGTCTCCGACTACACGTCGGACGTTCTGGTATCGGTCGATCAGCTGCGCACCGATGGAGCCAATCTGGGAGCGCTGGCAGAGGCATTGGATCCCACCGCCACCGCTGCTCTTATTCCGACCATTGATGCTTCCAGCTTGACGCCCATATCGCACGCCACGATGTTGGAGGCCACTCGTTCGACT
>JARFPW010000199.1 GCA_029288095.1 Gemmatimonadota bacterium | reverse complement strand
AGCGATCGCCGCCACGTGAAGCGGATTCTGGAGTGCTTCGACCTGGATGGCCGGAAGCTCATACATCTCGTGGTCCTGCGCGCCGGCCGAAGCCGGCATGCCTGCAATGGCGATTAGCGCCAGGGCACCTGATCCGATTCTCCCATTCCTCATCATCGTCCCTTCCTTCCCCATTCATCCCCGCCCTACACTTGGCCGGCCCCCGGCCGGCTCGTCGTCTCCATTCAAAGCAATGGCCGTGCCACGACCCTTGAGTTCGCTAAATAACTAATATGTGTGTGTTTATGAGAAAGGGCCCGCGGCATCCGCCGCGGGCCCTTTGGCCGCAATCGATACAGCGTGTTCGGAATCGAACGATCAATCCTCGCCCGTGCGGAAGTTCGTCCCGGTGAACGTGTCGGGGCCGTCCGCCGAGCGGATCGACATCGTTGGCCGGCCGCCTGAGTAGCTCCAGGCCGCTCCGATTTCACCCGCCCTGTTGATCGCCACGAACTTCTCCCCCGGCATGAACTCGGGATTGACCCGCGCGTATTTCTCCCGAATCATCTCGAGTGCGTCTTCGCATGCTTCCTGGGGTGAGCGGCCGTCTCGCATGCGCAGCACGATGTAGTAGGACGCGCAGGACTTGATCACGTCCTCACCGCGGCCCGTCGCACCGGCGGCCCCGACCTCGTTGTCCACGTAGAGACCGGCACCGATGATCGGTGAGTCGCCGATCCGTCCCGGGATCTTCCAGCTCAGACCGCTGGTGCTGGTGATTCCGGCGACGTCGCCGTACGAGTCGACAGCCAGCACGTTCACCGTGCCGTGCTCGTGGACGGAAGGCCGCGGCATTCCCGCCTCCGTTTCCGGCAGACCACGGAGATGGTCGGGGGGACCCCAGTCGTCGTCCCCCCGGTTCTCCCGCCAGTCGAGCCACCGCTGCCGCGATTTCTCGGTCGTCAGGTCCTCCTCCTCGAAACCAAAGGACCGCGCGAACTCCAGCGCCCCCGGGCCGACGAGCATCACGTGGTCGGTTCTGTCCATGACCAGTCGGGCCACTGAAGACGGTGTCTTGATATTCTCGAGGGAAGCTACGGCGCCCGCGTTGTAGGTCCGGCCGTCCATGATCGAGGCGTCGAGTTGCACGACGCCGTCCTCATTGGGCAGCCCGCCGTATCCGACGGACATGTCCTCGGGGTCGACCTCGATTACGTTCGTCGCCTGCTCGACGGCGTCGATGGCCCGTCCACCCGCCGAGAGTATTTCCCAACCCACCTCCATCGCGCGCCTGCCTGTCTCATTCGGGTGGCTGGTTACGATCAGTGGCGTGCTGAGCCCGCGGCCCCGGGAGCGTCCCTTGAAGCCGAAGTTGCGAAGCAAGACACCGCCCGCGGCGAGACCAAAGCTCTGATTGAAGAAGTTCCGACGAGACAGCGCTGTGCGCATCGTTTCACTCCGAGTGTGAGGGCAAACCGGCGAGCCAGTATAAGTCGCTGCGGAAACCGGACAAAGCCGAGAATGACCCGCGTCAGCTCGTGGGAGGAAGTGCCTTCGCGCCCGAGCCGCGGTTCTCCACCAGGGATTCAGTGAAGTCCTGCCGGTCGGCGAGGATCTGCATCCGGTCGTCCAGGGCTTCGACATGCCGGTTCAGCGACCGAAGTTCCTCGGTCATGCCATCGAGGGCCGCTCGGTCCGGAGCGCCCTCACGCCGGATCTGCACCCATTCCTCCAGAACGCTCCCGAGCCTGCGTGTGATCGGGACCGAGACGATCAGGACACCGATGACGGTTACTGTCAGGAAAGCGAATATCATCGCGGCGATCTCTGTCGGCATGGCTTCGCTCCGTGGCTACGTAGTGGGCATGTCTCGTCTAACTCCCCGTGACCTCGGCGGCCTGCTTCGCCGATGCGAACGGGTCGATGACGGCGAAGTCCTGTGCCAGGTCGGCGATTGCCTCGCCGCGCTGGTCAATCCGGCCGACGTCGACGTTGCCGAGGAAGCGGCTCGCGTCCGCAATGTAGTCGATCTTCGCCGGGTCGATGCGCATCAGCCGGCAGCCCGTCGCATCCACTGCGACGGGATCGGCGCCGAACACCAGAGCACCCACGGGCCGCGCCTCGCCCTGAATCGGGCCATTCCCCTCCATACCGACGATGCCGTCGACGATCGCGAACCGCCGCAGGGATGTCAGCGTGGCGTTGATATCCAGAATGCTCTCGCTGATGCCCGCCCAGTGGAGGACGTTTTTCGGCCAGCCGTAGTGTGATCCCGGCACGATACCGAACATGTTCTTCATCGATAGCGTGACTCCGGCCCAGTGGTGCGTTTTCAGTTTGGGGAGAGAGATCAGGAGATCGGCGCCGAGGACCGTGTCGGGCAGGTACAGCGAGCCCAGAGGCGTGTATTGACCCCGAAGCGCCGTGCGGCGCACGGCATCGTGGTTGAGGTCGATGAACCGGGTCCTCGTATCTCGCAGGGCGAATCCGATGCCGGTCTCACGCAGCAGATATTCGGTATCCCGCCGGTGCCCGGCTCCCTCTGCCACCACGACGGAATCCGCGCCGAGCCGCCGCAGCGCTTCGATGGTTCCGTGAACGACCGCGGGATGTGTATTGATCACGCCGTCGGGATCGAACTCGACGAAGTTGGGCTTCAGAACGACCCGCAGCCCCCTAACGTCCAGGTCCATCAGCTCGATGCCACGCCGAATCACCTCCCCCAGGTCGCTCTCGTACGTTGCCGGCAATACGGCGACTGCCGACCGTTCCGGTTTCACGGCGGCAGATGTGTGCCAGCGGGGCCCGGACGGCTCATCCCTGCAGGCCGGCAGCAGGGAGGCGGCGGAAGCACCAGCGGCCAGGCGCACGAACGAGCGGCGGTCAGGCATCCGGGATGATCCTCCGGAAGGGGTTGTCGCTCCCACGCAGAGCGAGCGACGACAACGCCACCGCCCTGGTGGTCACCTCGAACGATTCACCCTGCCACAGGGCGTCAAGCCGTTCCCGGTAGGAAGCGACGTCGATCCCGAACGCCTCCAGGCACAGAATGCCGAGGGCGAGGGAGAGCGAGGATTCGTGATCCTCGAGCATGGTCTGCAGGGCGTCGAGACTCTCCGCGACGCGGGGGTCCTCGCGACGCCTCCTGAGTGCGAGCAGGGCCAGGGCAGTCGTGTCCGGATACGGCCACAGATCTTCACCCAGCACCCAGCTGTTACCGTAGTTCCAGCCGCCTCCCGTGCACACCCGGTCGAGCAACAGCCCTTCGCCTTCGCGGATGCGGAACTGCACGGTGCCCGGGACGAGCCGGGGGTCGACACTCCCGAGGGCGAGCATCGCCATCGAGGTCGGCTCACACCAGCTGAACGCGCCGTCGGTCCACGGCCATGCCCGGATTTCCGGATCGAGGCGCACCTGGACGCGATCCGGCCAGAAGCGATAGAAGATCCGCGTGAGCAACGGGAAAGTTCGGGCGCGTTGGTGCAGCAACCACCGGGACCCGTGCGCCACCGCGTCCCCGGCTCTGGGCACGTCCGACAGTGCCAGGATCGCCGCCGACGTCATCCATGAGGGCTCGGGTGCTTCGAGAGAATGCGGCCAGGCGCCGCTGGCCAACTGGCGATCCAGAAGCCAGTCTATCGTGGCCTCCGCGCCTTCAGTATCACTGTCCGCGGCCAACGCTACGCCCGCCCATGCCGTGCTCTCAGTGGTACTCGGCCGGCCCCGGTACGGGCCAAACCCACCGTCTTCATTGCGCCGCGCGAGCAGCGCCGCGACTACTTCGTCGGTCGGTCGACGAGTTTGCGTCATCCCTAGTAGGCTGCGTGGCCTGTTACGGTCTGGCCAAGGATCAACCCGTGGATGTCGTGGGTGCCCTCGTAGGTGTAGACGGACTCGAGGTTGGCCATGTGACGCATCGACTGGTACTCGACGAGGATTCCGTTCGCACCGAGCAGGCGGCGTGCCTCGCGAGCGCATTCGCACGCCATGTCCACGTTGTTACGCTTGGCCATCGATACCTGAAACGGCGTCATCGTTCCAGCGTCCTTCATCCGACCCAACCGCAAGGCCAGCAGCTGGGCCTTGGTGATCTCGGTCAACATGTCAGCCAGTCGGACCTGCTGGATCTGGGTCGCGCCGATCGGCTTGCCATCGAACTGAATCCGATTCTTCGCGTAGTCCAGCGCCTCGCAGTAGCAGGCCATCGCCGCGCCGATTCCGCCCCACGCGATCCCGTACCTCGCCTGAGTCAGACACTTCAGCGGGCTCTTCAACCCGCCGCTGTCGGGCAGCAGGTTGGCATCGGGCACCCGAACATCCTGGAGGACGAGTTCGCTGGTATCGGATGCGAGCAGAGACAGTTTGCCCTTCTGGTCGTGCGCCGAGAATCCGTCCCGATCGGTCTCGACGATGAAGCCCCGAATCGAAC
>JARFPW010000179.1 GCA_029288095.1 Gemmatimonadota bacterium | reverse complement strand
GGCCGGGGCGGCGTTGGCCGGGGCGGCCACGACCGGGCCGGCCTCGATCGTCTCCGCGGTCGCCGGCGGCGGCGCCAACCCGACCATGAGCCCCGTTGCCAGGACCGCAACTGTGCCCCGGATGCGCGCTGCCGTCAGCCGCCTGGTCACCATCCGCCAAACCTCCCGAGTTCGCTGCGCGTCACCACCCTCCCCTCCCGTTTGGCTCGGGTAAGGATCGGCTTTGCAAACAGCTTGATAAGTACGACCCCGGCTACGAAGCCGCCGACGTGCGCCCAGAACGCTACACCACCTCCCGAACCTGCCGTCGTAGAACCCGACAGCACCTGCAATACGAACCACCACGCTAGCATCACCCAGGCCGGGATCGGGAATACCCGGATGAAGATGACGAAGAAGAACAGGGTGAGGACGCGTACGCGAGGGTAGAGGATCAGGTATGCACCCATGATCCCGCTGATCGCACCCGACGCTCCGACGGTCGGGATCGCGCTGCCGGGAGCGGACGCCATGTGCGCACCGGCTGCCAGCGCCCCGCATAGAAGGTAGAACACGAGGTAACGCGCGTGTCCCGTCGAATCCTCGATGTTGTTCCCGAACACCCACAGAAACCACATGTTTCCGATCAGGTGCATCCAGCTGCCGTGGAGAAACATCGAGGTAACGACGGTCGAGAAAGAGAGCCCCCCGACCCGGCATCCGGCCGACGGACCGAGCGGTATGGACGTGCCGGCCGGGATTCGTCCAGTGACTTCGCCGGGAATCGTCCCATAGGCGCACAGGGACTCGAGGAACGGTTCCCCCACCCCCGCACCCTGAACGACGATCCACACCAGAACGTTGGTGGCTATCAGAAACAGGGTGACGAACGGGACCAGTTCGGTCGGATTCTCATCGCGGAGCGGAAACATGGCCCGAAGGGTAAATCACCCCCGCTCGGCGACGCAACGGACTGCCGTTCTGGCGCAATCCGGGAGCGGAAGTGCCAGATTGTCTGCGTTTAACCCCGATTCAGGGGCCAAAATCAGGCACATCGCTTGCACCCAGGGTCGGATTGTACCATCCGGCGAGCGGGCAGCTCGGACCGGGAACGCACCCGGCGCCGTCCGGGCCGCACGCTGAATCCGCATTGAGCGAAGGGACGAATCGAATGAGCAAGGTGATCGGCATCGACCTGGGAACGACCAACTCAGTGGTCGCTGTCATGGAGGGCGGAGACCCCGTCGTCATACCCAACGCAGAGGGGGCGCGCACGACTCCGTCGGTCGTGGCGTACACGAAGGACGGGGAAAGGCTCGTCGGACAGGTCGCTAAGCGACAGGCCGTTACGAATCCGACGAACACGATCTTTTCCATCAAGCGATTCATGGGCCGGAAGTCGGCCGAGGTGGAGAGCGAGAAGAAGCTCGTGCCCTACGCCGTCGAATCAGACAGCCAGGGCCGCGTCGTGGTCAAGGTCGCCAATGCGGACAACCAGACGTTCACACCGCCCGAGATTTCCGCGATGATTCTGCAGAAGATGAAGCAGACTGCGGAGGACTATCTGGGCACCGAGGTTACCCGTGCGGTGATCACGGTTCCGGCGTACTTCAACGACGCCCAGCGGCAGGCGACGAAGGACGCGGGAAAGATCTCGGGTCTGGAAGTACTGCGTATCATCAACGAACCGACGGCGGCGGCGCTCGCCTACGGTCTCGACAAGAAGGCCGAAGAGAAGATCGCCGTATTCGATCTCGGCGGCGGAACCTATGACATTTCGATTCTCGAGCTCGGCGACGGTGTGTTCGAGGTTAAGGCCACCAACGGGGATACGCACCTCGGCGGTGACGATTTCGATCAGCGCGTCATCAACTGGCTGGTCGGGGAGTTCAAGAAGGACCAGGGGATCGACCTGTCGCAGGATCCGATGGCCCTGCAGCGGCTGAAGGAAGCATCGGAAAAGGCGAAGATGGAATTATCGTCCACCATGCAGACGGATATCAACCTGCCGTTCATCACGGCTGACCAATCGGGTCCCAAGCATCTCAACATCACGCTCACCAGGGCACATTTCGAGAAGCTGGTTGACGACCTCATCGAGCGGACCAAGGAGCCGATGCAGAAGGCGCTGGACGATGCCGGGCTCAAGCCTGACGACATCGACGAGGTCATTCTCGTCGGCGGCTCGACGCGGATTCCGAAGATCCAGGCAACGGTGCAGGAGTTCTTCGGCAAGGACCCGCACAAGGGTGTGAATCCGGACGAGGTAGTCGGCATCGGCGCCGCGATCCAGGGCGGCGTGCTGGCTGGCGACGTCAAGGACGTTCTGTTGCTCGACGTCACTCCCCTGTCGCTCGGAATCGAAACGTTGGGCGGCGTGATGACGGCTCTCATCCCGCGTAATACGACGATTCCCACGAAGAAGAGTGAGACGTTCTCGACCGCTGAGGACAACCAGCCCTCCGTGGACATTCACGTGCTGCAGGGTGAGCGACCGATGGCGTCCGATAACAAGACGATCGGGAAGTTCAACCTGACCGGAATCCCGCCGGCTCCGCGAGGCGTGCCGCAGGTCGAAGTCACGTTTGACATCGACGCCAACGGGATTCTTCACGTGAGCGCTCAAGACAAGGCAACCGGCAAGGAACAGAAGATCCGGATCGAAGCCTCTTCGGGCCTCACGGATAACGAGATCGACAAGATGGTGAAGGATGCCGAGGCGCACGCCAGCGAAGACAAGGACCGTCGGGAGGCTGTCGAGACGCGCAACCGGCTCGATTCGCTGATCTATCAGACGGAGAAGAACCTCGAGGACTGGAAGGAGCAACTGGACGAGGAAGTCCGGGCCGATATCGAGTCGAAGCTGGACGAGGGTCGCCAGGCGCTGAAACAGGATTCGCTGGATGAGATCAGTGCCGCCACGGAAGCGATTCAGACCGCCGTGCAGGAGGCGGCCCAGAAGATCTACGCCCAGGCCGGAATGGGTGACGGGGCCCCGGGCGAAGAGGAATTCGCAGCCACGGACGATCAGCCGGCGGCGGAAGAGGATGAGGCCGACGATGACGTGGTGGAGGCAGACTACGAGATCGTCGAAGAGCCAGAGGCCAGTTGACGGCAGGGCTTCCACGCAGTGGGGCGGGCGGTGGCATCCGATTGGGCGCCACCGCCCGTGCTTCGCTGGACCCGGGTTGCGGGCAACGCTCTCGTGACCTATCGCGTCAGTAGCATATATGCTCTCGCGCGGGGAACCGTCGGGTGCATGAGGGCTATCACGAAACGGGTGGTTGTACGGGAAGAGTCGCTGCCATGGAGGCGGCCGGACGACAGGAAGGTTGAGAGACGATGAGCGACGCGCTGCGAACGAGATTGAACCTGATCCTCACTGCCGTGGTGGCTTTCGGGGTAGGGCTGGCCCTTACGGCCCCGTTTGACGTTCCATCCGAGAGCATCGCGAGCTCGGCCAACGCGCCGCTGCGGCTCGACGTGCGCGACTCTTCGCTCCCGGCCGGCGAGAACGTGGCGATGTCGGGATTCTCGGAAATCGCCGAACAGATCACGCCGGCAGTCGTGACGATCAACGTGCGCAGACCGGTGCCGGCAGCGCGCGGACCGTTTCGTACCCCCTTCGATGAGGAGGAGACGCGCCCGGGGAGCGGGTCCGGATTCATCATCACGGCAGACGGTTACGTGGTCACGAACAACCACGTGGTGGAGGAAGCCGTGGCCATCGAGGTCCTGCTGTCGGATGGACGACTGTTCGACGATGTTCGGCTTGTCGGTCGTGACCAGACCACCGACGTGGCCCTGCTGAAGCTGGAAGCGGAGGGTCTCCCGCATACGCCGCTCGGGTCAAGCGATGCGACACGCGTGGGCGACTGGGTCCTCGCCGTGGGAAGCCCGGGTTTTCGGTCGGGTGCGACGCTGAACACCACCGTCACGGCCGGAATCGTCAGCGCGAAGGGTCGCAGCATCCAGATCCTCGATGAACAGCTGGCGATCGAGGACTTCATCCAAACTGACGCCGTCATCAACCCGGGCAACTCGGGCGGACCGCTGATCAACGCGATGGGCGAGGTGATCGGAGTGAATGCGGCGATCGCGTCGGGCAACGGCTCCTACCAGGGATATGGCTTCGCCGTGCCGATAGATCTCGTCCAGGAAGTGATCGAAGACCTGGTTGAGTATGGCACGGTACGCCGCGCCCTCCTGGGTGTGAGCGTCCGGCGGGTGGACGACGCCGACGCCCGCTATTACGGACTGGACCGCGTGGGTGGCGCGAAGGTGTTCGGGCTTACGCCGGGCCTACCCGCCGCTGAGGCGGACGTACAGATCGGTGACGTGATCACGGCGGTGGCGGGTCGCGACGTCGTCTCGGTAGCTGACCTCCAGCGGCATGTGCGCCGCTTCGAACCGGGTGACCGCGTAGAAGTGGCCATTGTCAGGGAGACTGGCGATCGCGACACGGTGAACCTGAGCCTGGCGTCCGCTCCCACACCCGAGCCGGTGACTCGTCCGGCGGCGACGAACGGAGTCACCGACGATAATCCCCTGGGGATCCAGGTGGACGAGATTACGGCGGAGCGCCGGCGCGCACTCAACATCCCGGAAGACGTGGCGGGAGTTATCGTCACGGGCATCGCGCCGAGTGGCCCGCTGTACCGGCGGCTTCCGATTCCGAGCCTGTTCAGGAGTCCGGTCATCACGGCGGTGAATCGACAGCCGATCGAGTCGGTTGACGACTATGAGCGCGCGATCCGCGATCTCCAGCCGGGTGACGTCGTCGGGTTGACCATGTTCAACACCCATCCTCAGACATCGACCGAGGAGACGACGGTACCCGTTACGGTCCCGATCCCCTCCCGGTAGAACGGCTGAGGTTCGACGGAGCGGCGCGTCTCCCAGGGGGCGCGCCGCCCTGCTTTTCCGGGTCGATTCCGTTGGCGATGCCGTGACGGCGGGTTAGGTTTGGGCCAGCGTTCCAGCCGTAGCATGCGAAAGTGGCGGAACTGGCAGACGCGCCAGCCTTAGGAGCTGGTGGCCGAAAGGCCTTGGGGGTTCGAGTCCCCCCTTTCGCATACCTCGCGCTCGGATTCTCACAAAACCACTAGGTGACCGTTGATGGCCGTGGACCACACCAGCCGGAGTCCTGAAATCGAAGTCTCAGTCGTCGAAGGCCAGGGATGGCTGAGGACGTTGACCGTTACGGTGCCGGGCGAGCGGGTGGCCCGCACGCGGACCGCCGAGGCAGGAAGGGTATCCCGCGCCAGGCGCATCAAGGGTTTCCGAAAGGGGAAGATCCCCGCCTCCGTGGTCGAGCAGAGGTTCGGAGCCGAGATCGACGAACGGGTGCAGCAGAGGCTGTTGGACGAGGCCTACAAGGAAGCTCTCGAGCAGGAGGACCTGACGCCGGCGGGGCCCGGGCGAATTACCGACGTCAAATATGGCCCGTCCGAGCCGTTCGTCTTCCAGGCTGAGCTCGAGGTCATGCCGAGCATACGGCTGGATAGACTGGGCGGCTTCCAGATCGCGCGTTCCACCGAAGAAGTTACTGAAGAGGAAGTCCAGGACATATTGGGCCGTATTCTGGAAGAGCACGCGGACTGGAACGAAGTCGATCGGAC
>JARFPW010000146.1 GCA_029288095.1 Gemmatimonadota bacterium | reverse complement strand
GATGTGTATAAGAGACAGGTCGATGCCTTCGAGGGCGCACCGACGGACGACGTGCTGCACCGGATGATCAACGCGGATCTTCGGATCCGGTTTCCCGAGCACGTCCTGATGCTCTCCGACAGACTGGCGATGGCACACGGCCTGGAGCTACGCGCACCGCTACTCGACAACGAACTCGCTGACTACTGCCTGGCCATGCCCGCCGGCCTCAAGATCCGTGACGGAGTAACCAAATACGCGCTGCGCCGCGCCGCGGAGGGCCGCCTGCCTGAGGAGATCATCCGGCGTGACAAGCAGGGCTTCATGTTTCCGGTCGCCTCATGGCTCAACGGCGATACGGCCGCGAGGATCGTGAGCCGACTCTCAGAGGGCCCGCTGGTCAAATCCGGCTGGATCGATCCACTGGCTCCTCGGACGTTGATGGCCGAACACGAGGCGCACCGCCACGATCATCACGTACGCATTTGGATGCTGCTGAACCTGGATGCCTGGTACCGGATCTACGTGGAAGGTGAAAGCGTGTAGGCTCAGTCGGATCCGGGCTCTGCTTCGCCCGGAACGAGTTCCGGGAACCAACTCCCGGCGAGCCTGGCCGCTTCGTCGAACTCCGAGGGTACGAGTCCCCAGTCCACCCGGCGCAGAAGCAGATCCTCGACCGTCGTAACACCCTCATTGTCGACGATGGCCTGCACCAGGACGCGAGCCTGCTCACGGTGATTGCGGGCCAGGTCGGCGAACTCCTGCCAGGCTGGTACGGGTCGGGGAGCAGGCTCTGTCATGCCGTCGCCCGTGCCGCCAACCGTCGGGAAACACCGCTGCACGATGCGCTTGACCGCCCGCTTCGCTGCCAGCGGCGCCGTCGTGTATTTGACACCCACAAGCGTGAACAGTCCTTCCGGCCCTCCCCGGGCTCCCGCGTCCGCCCAGAGGTCTCGCGTCTCGACGTCGTCGGTCCCCACCCGTTTTGCCGGCAACGTTCCGGCCAACACTCGAAGTACGTCCGATCTCGCAGGAGCGAACCCCGGGATCGCCGCACGGAGATCACCAATGAACTCGGAGATCTGTGCCTCACTCGGAGTTCCCCCGGGGCCATCGGCCGCCGCATGGTATGTGCCTGCCAGTGTTCTCGTGCCCATGGGGTGCAGGAAGTAGGTCCGCCCTCCGCCCGCGGGCTGGACGGCAACCGTGGAAGCCGTGTCCAGCGGGCAGTCGAGAAGCAAATTGAACGCAAGAGAGGGTGCATGGCTCTCGGTGCCCGCCGGCCAGTTAGCGCCGTCGAGACCTCGGGCCCATGGACCTGCACAGTTGAGGACAGCGCGCGAGGCGAAGGTAATCGGAGTGTCCGTCAGGAGGTCTCGAGCCTCGACGCCAAGGATTCGATTCCCGTCGTCCAGACACCAGCCGGTAGCCTCGACGTAGTTGAGAGCCGAGCCACCGCGTGAAACGACGCGTCGCAGCATCTCGATAAGGACGCGCTGTGGCTGGGACACATACGCGTCATGCCACAGGGCACCGCCCTGGAGGCCGGTTGTACGGACGGCAGGGAACCGATTCCGCACTTCGGTTGCGCCCAACAGTCGGCTCCCGGGAATCAGGTCGCGCTCAGAGTCAGCCGCCCAGACACGTCGGAGCAGCTCATTCAGCGCGAGTGCGGGTCCCAGCAGCGTCTTCCGGCGTGGTCCCTCGCCATACAGGGGCATGAGACACACGAGGGGCTCGACCAGCGATGGTAGCTCTCGGACGTACCAGGAACGCGCCTTCACAGATTCCCGGAACCGTACGAGGTCGAAGGACTGGAGGTAGCGCAGGCCACCATGGAGGATTCGGAGACTGCTCCAGCTCGTTTCGCCACCGAAGTCACCCCGGTCGAGCACGAGCACTCGCAATCCCCGCCGCGAGGCCTCCAGAGCGGCGGCCGCCCCGTGTATGCCCGCCCCGACAACGATCAGGTCAAACGGTTCCGCCGCAGCACTCTCCGGGTCGCGTCGAATCGCGCCGTCCACACTCACGGGCCTCGTCCCTCCCCGAATCTCTTTCGCACCTGCATCTTCCCCTGAAGCCTGGCAAACTCGATGGAGCCCAACGGTCGTCCGAACCGGTGCGGCTGACCCTCGACCGTTCGAATGATGCGGTGCAGGTCCTCCCAGCCGGCCCCGGAACCTACTCCCTCAAGCACGAAGCCGTGCTTTCCGATCTTCGAGACCTGGTTGGCAAACGGGAACGGATCGCTGCCTGCGAAGACAGGAAGTCCGGCAGCGCTGGATCTGGCCAGAAGGGGGGGAGTCGCGAGGAGCCTGGTGCGAGCTCCGGTGTCAGCCAGCCTGAGCCCCCGGGGCGAATAGCGTTCGAAGGCTTTCGAGACGGCGCGGGCGCGGGATCCAGTCCACTTTCCGAATCCCCAGGGCAACATTACCAGCGCTTCCTGATCCAGGCACGCTTCGATAGTGGCGGCCAGCGGGAGATCTCCGGCGACGTGCTCCCGACTACCGACTGCAAGAACCTCCAGATCTTCTGCCGTGCGCACCTGGTTGCCTCGGATCGCGGTGATCCGGTGCCCGTCGGAAGACCGCGCGAGTCGCAGGGATACCCCGCTCGACTCGACCACGCTCCAGCTCCCCCGTGCCTTCTCGAGGAGGCGCTCGGCACCCCGCTCGCCCGCCTCTACGAGCCAGAGAAACAGCGGCGTCTCGGAAGGGAGGTCGAGTCTCTCGCGTGCTTTGCCGAGGTTCTCAGCCGCCGCGTCCAGCGCACCGTCGAGTTCGAAGCACCCGTGCAGGTGAACGTGCCCATCGATGAGTGCCGCTCCGTCCACCATGGTTCTCCTGGGTTCTTCAAACATCTGGAAACACGTGTTCGTCAGACCGGAGGTAGCATCCCCTCGGCCCGGTACCACTCACCGGTGCGTCTCAGGCCTTCGTCCAGACCGATCGCCGGAGCGTAGCCGAGCTCTTCTTTCGCACGTGAAATGTCGAACGCCCGGTTCTGCCGGAACCAGTCTACGCGGCGCGGGAAGATCGGCGGTGCGATGCCGAAAGGCTTGCATACCGCCTCACAGACGTAGCCGGCCGCAACCAGCGGCATTACCGGGAAATGCGGAATTCTCACGTCGACCCCCAGCGCCTGACCCACCCGCTCAACGATCTGCTCGATCTGATAGTAGTGCTCGTCCGCGATCAGGTAGGG
>JARFPW010000141.1 GCA_029288095.1 Gemmatimonadota bacterium | reverse complement strand
GCATCGACGTTGGAACCGGGGGATTCCGAGTACGGATTCAGCCTAGGGGAAGCGACCACCGAGCTCCGTGACGGATTCCCGGTCGTCTCGGGAACCGTGACCCTGATCATCGATGGCGAGCCCTTCGATGAGGTCGTCTGGGACATCTACCTCGTCGACCGATCCGGCGCCTGGCTCCTCTGGACCGTCGAGGAGCGCTGACCCCCCCTTCTACCCCCGTTCTGGCGTTAGGAAACGCGCAATTGTGGCGGGTTTCTAACGCCAGAAGCGGGCGACGGGTGAGTCATCCGGCGGGGAATGTGACGGCTTCGTCCACCTGGACCGTGACCCGCTGGTCGCGTCGAAGACCCCGGATCGGTCCGGTGCGCGACCTGAGCTGCTGGCCGTCGTCGAACTGCAGCGTGACCAACTGGTCGTGTCCGAAGAACTCCCGGTCGACCACCCGAGCTGTGCCGTCGGGGTCGAGGTCGAACCTGACCGTCTCCGGGCGGATCATCACCTCGACCTGACCGGACAGGTCGGTCTCGAACGTTCCTACCGGCGTCTCTACCCGTCCGGCGGCCGCGACCCCGGCCATGAAATCCGCGTCTCCAAGGAAGCGGGCGATCCACGAATCCGCCGGCCGTAAGTACAGCTCATCCGGCGGAGCCGCCTGGACGATCGTCCCGGCGCGCATCACCGCTACCGTGTCGGACATCGCCAGTGCCTCCTCCTGATCGTGCGTCACGAACACGGCCGTCGTCCCGGCTTCCTTGAGAATCGCCCGCACCTCGCGGCGTACCCTCTCGCGGAGTCCGGCATCCAGGTTGGAGAATGGCTCGTCGAGCAGCACCACCTCGGGACGCGGTGCCAGCGCCCTCGCCAGTGCAACTCGCTGCTGCTGGCCTCCCGACAGCTCGTGAGGCAAACGGCCTCCCAACCCCGATAGGCCGACAAGGTCGAGTACCTCGGCCACCCTGCCGTCCCTCTGCTGATCGCGCGGCACCCCGTAGGCCACATTGCG
Source organism: Gemmatimonadota bacterium (assembly GCA_029288095.1). Lineage (GTDB taxonomy): Bacteria > Gemmatimonadota > Gemmatimonadetes > Palauibacterales > Palauibacteraceae > JARFPW01. The sequence goes on along the minus strand of JARFPW010000141.1, from coordinate 3,251 downwards.
GGCGATGGTCATGTGCGGGAACAGCGCGTAGTCCTGGAACACCATTCCCACCTGGCGCGACTCCGGGGCGACGAACTTCGAGGGTCCGACCACCTCGCCGCCGGCGATCGCCACCTCGCCCGAATCAGGATTCTCGAACCCGGCGATCACCCGGAGGGCCGTCGTCTTCCCGCATCCCGAAGGGCCGAGCAAGCTGAGGAGGTCGCCCTGCCACACATCGAGGCTGAAGTCGCGGAGCGCGACCGCGTCGTCGAATCGCTTCGACACGTTGCGGACGCGAATCGTGATCGGGCTAGGCATGCGACTTGCGGGTGTTGAGTAGGTACATGGGCACTGCGGAGACCGCCAAGAGTATCAAGGCGGCGGCGCTAGCCCTCGTGAAGAACCCCTCCGCCGAGGTCGCCCAGATACGAATCGCCAGCGTGTCGAAGCCCGTCGGCCGCAACAGGAGGGTGGCCGGCAGTTCCTTCATCACGGTGAGGAACACGAGTGCGCCTCCCGCGAGCAGGCCCGGGCCGATCAGCGGCAGCGTTATCCGCGTGAGCGTCGCCGCCCAACCGTGCCCGAGACTCCGGCTGGCCTCCTCGAGCGTCGGGTTCACCTGCTGCAACGCCGCCTGTCCGGCGCTGGTCGCCTGTGGGAGGAACAGCGCTACGTATGCGAGGGTCAGCAGCGGAAGCGACTGGTAGAGAGGTTGCACGTAGTTGGCGGCGAAGAAGACCATGGCGATGCCGACTGTGATGTGCGGCAGCGCGTAGAGCGCCCACACGCCCTTCTCCAGCGCCAGCGTCAGACGGCTTCGATAGCGGACCGTCAACACCGTCACCGGCACCGCAGCCACCATCGCCGCCAGTCCGGCGAGGAGCGACGCCAGCAGCGAATTGCCCGTTGCCCGCCACACCGTGCCGAGTTCCTGGCCGAGGCCGACGCCCCGCACCAGCCACCAGGCGAGGACCGCCGTCGGAATGATCAGCGCCACCAACGACAGCACCGTCACGAACGCCATCCCGGCCGCCCGGCCCCGGCCGGACAATTCGATCCGGCGCGGCCGGCGGGCGGCGCGCCGTACGTGCAGCTGAGCCCGTCCCCTTGACCGTTGCTCCAGCGCCAGCGCCGCCAGCGCCAGAACTATCAGCACCGCGGCGAGCGCCAGGGCCGGGGTGCGGTCAACCCTGCCGATGAAGTTCGTGTAGATGGCCCTGGTCAGCGTGTCGTAGCGAAACAATGAGACCGCCCCGAAGTCCGACAGGGTGTACAGGCCCACCAGCAGGCCGGCAGACGCCACCGCCGGGCGCAGTTGGGGAAGGACCACCGTGCGGAACACCCGCCATCCACCCGCCCCCAGACCGCGGGCGGCCTCCTCCAGCGACGGATCCAGGTTGCGCAGCGAAGCGGAAGCCAGCAGGAACACGTACGGGTAGGTGAACAGGCTCAGCGCCAGCCATGCGCCGACGAATCCGGTGATCTGGGGTGCGGCGAGCCCGGCCACTTCGGCGAGGAGACCCCGCGCCCCGCCGATCGACAGGATCGCCAGCGCCCCCACATACGACGGGATCACGAGCGGGAGGGCGAGGAGCGTAGACCACACGCGGCGCCCGGGAAGGTCCGTTCGCTCCACCAGCCACGCGGCCGCCACCCCGAGGGAGGCTGCCGTCGCCGTGGTGGCGACGACGAGGCCGACCGTGTTGCGGAGCAACTCCAGCGTACGAACGGAGAACACCGTCGACCATGCGTCGACGGTGAGGGCCTGCGCCAGCAGATACGCCAGGGGAATGCCGATGGGGACGAGCACGGCCACCGCGATCGCCCACACCATGGCTGGGGCCTGGACGCGGCGAACTGTGATCCCCATCGCCACTACAGGAGGCCCGCCTCAGCGATTAGGTCGGTTGCCCGGTCGAGTGCCCCGGCCAGTTCAGACAGGCTGATGTCCGGCGTGGCGATGGACTCGATGGCGGGCAGGCGCGGATCGGCTGCGACGCCGGGTACCAGCGGGTACTCGAAGGTTTCCGAGGCGAAGTGCTCCTGAGCGGTCCGGGAGAGCATGAACTCGATGAACTGCCGGGCGGCGTCCTCGGAGTCGGAGCCGGCCAGGATGCCAGCGCCGGAAGGCATGACCAGCGACCCGGCGTCGCCTGCCGGAAGGAAGTAATTGGCGGCACTCGACTCGCCCTGCTCGGCGATCAGCCTGAACAGGTAGTAGTGGTTGACGAGCCCTACGTGGACCTCCCCGGCGTCGGCGGCGGCCACTATCGGCGAGTTCTTGGGGTAGTCCACCGGGTTGTTGGCGGCCACGGCCTCCAGCCACGCCAGGGTCGCCTCTTCCCCCTTCGTGAGGATCATCGCCGCCACGAACGCATGGAAGGAGGAGTTGGTCGGGGCGATTCCGAGACGATCGGCCCAGCGAGGGTCGGTGAGGTCGTCGATCGAGGCCGGCAAATCTGCTTCGTCGACCAGGTCGGCGTTGTAGACCAGAGTCCTGGCTCTTCCGGAGATTCCAACCCAGCGGCCGTCGGTGTCACTGAACCGTTCCGGTACGAGCGACAGGAGATCCGACGGGAGTTGTTCAAACATCCCGGCGGCTGTGCCGAGCGAGGCAGGATCTTGGGCGAGGAAGACGTCGGCAGGGGAGTTGTCTCCCTCCAGCAGCAGAGTGGCCGCCAGCTCGGTCGAGTCGCCATCCCGCACCTCGACCGTGATACCCGTCTCGGATTCGAACTGTTCAATGAGCGTTCCGACCAGTTCGAGGCTGCGGCCCGAATAGACGACGAGGGTGTCGTCACTGGATCCGCCACAGGCCGACACGGCCAGTGATGCGGTGAGCGCGATCGAAACGAGGATGCGAAAACGTGGCATGACCGGAACGCTATAAACACTATGTCGGTAGTGCAAATAAGCGAACATGCATTCTCACCCGATTTTCCGGTGGCCTCCAGAGGAAGGCCAGTTGGGTGGGCGCCCGCCGAGACCAGTTCGAGCCTGCCTACCCGGCGGCCTGCCCTCCGATACTCGTGAGCAGTTCCCGGTAGGCCACGGCGAACTTCTCGACGCCCTCGTCCTCGAGGACCTGGACGACGTCGTCGTAGTCGACGCCGACTCCGGCCAGTGCTTCGAGGGTCGCCTGCGCCGCAGCCATCTCCTCATCGCCGAACGGCGTGGGAGCCGGATTGCCGTGATCGCGGTAGGCGTCGACCGTCGACAACGGCATCGTGTTCACCGTGTGTTCCACGATTAGGGGTTCGACATACAAG